>JAILBY010000228.1 GCA_024680655.1 Clostridiales bacterium
TGTTGATAACCTGAGTGATGAAGAAAAAAGCATCTTGCAATCTCAGATATATCAGAGAAAAATGCAGCGTTCGCTGAAATCGCAGCTTGAAATAATGCTGAAAGACCTGGCGGTGAACCAGAACGGCACGGTTAGCGACTATCTGAAAGCAAGCTACCACAACGGGTATATCGGGGCGCTGTACAACATCAATATGCAGGGAATGCCGCTTATAATGCCCATAGACCCGTATCTTGTGCATAGGGCGATAGAGATCGACAGCAAGATAAAACATGGACTGTATCAGAACCTTGTGGACAAGGTGGAGGTGTTCAAGCGTAGGATCGCAAACGACATTTCAAGAGGGATCGCAAGCTCCACAAGCTACCGTGACATTGCAACATGGATAAGGCATGGCACGAAAGTCAGCGTGGGAAAGTCAATGCGAATAGTGAGAACCGAGGGCAACAGGATCTATAATGCCGCTGCTCTGGACTGTGGAAAAGGCGCAAAAGAGCGTGGGTGCGACCTTGTAAAGGTGTGGGACAGCACCCTCGACATGAAAACACGCCCCACACATAGAGAGTGTGACGGGCAGGTAAGAGAGCTTGACGAGGGCTTCAAGAATTCAAACGGTGAGGCGAAAGCTCCCGGACAGTTCGGCATAGCTTCCGAGGATATCAACTGCCGCTGTGCGGTGCTGATAAAGCCACGTTGGGACGTGGACGGGAAGTTTACCAAAAGGGATAACCAAAGCGGTGAGTTAAAAGAGTTCGAGGGGGTCAAGGGGTATGAGGAGTTCAAAAAGAGGTATTGGAAAAGTATTGACAAATCAGGGGAAAGTGGTATAATAGGAGTAGAAAAATATGAATATGAAACAAGTATTCAGTATTATAAACGGCTTTCATCAAGCAGTATAAAAATCGAACAGGCGATAGAAGATCTTGATAACAATCTGATTGATATAGAAAATGAGTTTTATAACAAAAACGATGGCTATTATGATGACTGGGATGTTAAAACGCAAAAGCAATTCAATCGTGCTGGAGATATCATTAGAGACAAAATCAACAAACTTGACATTAAACTGCGATCTATTATTCATCACAAGAATGAAGCAGAATTTGAATCTGTGCGAGAATTTGCTGAAAAAATAAAAGCTGTTGGTGGATTTGAAAGAGTAAAAATTGATAGTTGTAATTTTGATTCTGCTGAAAATATTTATGGTGCCATAAGTGCATGTTTTAATAAAGTCCCAAAATTAAAAGGCTCTATAAGAGAATTAAGGTTGGAAAAAAACAATGATCTCAATGACTATGCATGGACAACAACTATTATAGGCTCTGAACGCAGAACAGACAGCATTAGCTTGAATAAAGCTCTTTTTTCAGACATGGAGGGTTCAGGGTACTTAGATATGTTAAAAAGAGATGTTGCTAAAAACAAACACCCTGTAGGTTGTGACCAACCGTATGCTACAATAGCACATGAAATAGGACACGCTATAGAAGATTATCAACATAACCATAAGATTCCTTTGCTATACGCTAATAATAAGCGTAAATTGTTTGCTGATATAGGAATAAATCTTAAGGATTCAATAAAGGACGAAACTATAATAAACGGTCTTTCATCATATGCTACTGAAGAATACGGAAGAGAATTTCTTGCTGAGGCTTGGAGCGAGTACATATGCAATCCAAATCCAAGGCCAATTGCTAAAGCTGTCGGAGAATATGTTATTGAACATATGAAATGAAAGGAAGTGGTTATATGAGAGGTACTCCCGAATTTGCAAATAACAATAATATCATTTTCAAAGACGGACGATACAAAATTTCTCCCGATGCGAATATAACCGACAAAGAGAGAAAAAGACTTGAAAAACAGATACTTAGCGAAAGAAAAGCATATTTAAACCACCTTAATCGAAGTCTTTACAGAGGTTATCTTAAAATGGATAAAGAGGGTAATTACTATATGTCTGAAAAAGCACCTCTGCCATTAAAAAAAGATTGGGAATTTGGCTTAGACACTGATAAATAGATGCAAAAGAAGCATATAGAAAAGCCAAGGAATGGTTTGATAAACAGTTTGAA
>JAILBY010000218.1 GCA_024680655.1 Clostridiales bacterium
CATCAAGCAATTTCTGCTGATTATTTTCTGCTATTTTATTTTTCAATTCTTCGCAAAGGCATAATATATCCGCTGAATTTTTCAGCAAAGGCTCTGCCTCGCCGTCAATTTCAGGTGTAATTATCTCGTACTCCTGAACAAGCCTTGATATTTCATAATCTGATGCTGATGGATTTAACAAATATGATGCAAGAAGTGTATCAAACTCCATTGACTTTAATTCAAGTCCCATATTTATACAAACTGAATAGAGCTTTTTGCTGTTATGCGTATATTTCTTTATTTCTTCATTTTCGATAAAGCCGTCAACAAATGAATTAAAGTTGAAATTCATACTGTCAAGATGATAAATTGAATTGTCAACATTAAAAGCCAGCCCGCTCAACGCATTCTCATCACATTCAAAGCAAAAATATGCTTTTTTATTCTTTTTGAGCAATTCAAGCAATTCGTTATAGTCAAAGTTCTTTACAATTTCAGCCTTAGGTCTTTCTACTTTTTCCGCCTTAAAATCAGTAACATCAGCCTCTGAAAGTTCAAGCTTTTTTATTATCTTGAAAAGTTCGAGTCTTGCAAGAAGTCTTGCCAGATTTTCCGAAGGCTGTTTTGGACGATATTTCTCTAAATCTGTGCTGACAGGAGCTTGTCTGCTTATTGTACCAAGCTTATAGCTTAAAAATGCCATATCCTTATCATTCTTTAACTTGTTACGCAAAGAGTCCCTTATATCAATAGAGTCAATATTTTCATAGATATAATCTATTGAGCCGAATTCTATAATAAGGTCACCAGCCGTCTTTTTGCCAACACCTGCAACGCCTGGAATACAGTCAGAAGAATCGCCCATAAGTGCTTTAATATCAATCATCTGCTTTGGTGAAACGCCGTATTCCTCTTTTAATCTGTCAATATCATAAACTACTGTATCGTGATTTGTTGCAAGCAATACCTTTACATTTTCATCAATAAGCTGCAAGCTATCTCTGTCACCCGTTGCGATATAGCATTCATCATTTTTACCGCAAGCACCTGCAAGTGTGCCAAGAATATCATCAGCCTCCCAGCCCTCGCTTGAAAGCATAGTGTAGCCCATAGCAGAAATTATCTCTTTAAGAGGCTCCATTTGCTTTGCCAAATCCTCTGGCATACCTTTTCTGTTTGATTTATAATCAGCATACATTTTATGTCTGAATGTAGGTGCTTTCAAGTCAAACGCAACTGCAACCGCATCGGGCTTAACATCGTCCTTTAATTTGAGAAGTATATTCAAAAAGCCATAAATAGCATTGGTCGGCTGACCATCCTTTGTTGAAAGGCTCTTTATTCCGTAAAAAGCTCTGTTTACTATACTATTGCCATCTATTACAAGAAGTTTCATAAAAGCACCTCAAAAAATACATTATTTAATTTATTATAGCACAATTTCATTTATTTTGCACTAATGCAATATTCTATTGTTTATGTTATAATTCTACTTGTATTTTTTCAGAGGTGTGATTTATGAAGATAGGAAATATTGAATTGCCACAAGGTGCTTGCCTTGCCCCTATGGCTGGTGTTGCAGACAGAGCCTTTCGTGAGCTTTGTATCGACTATGGTGCAAAATATGTTGTCGGTGAAATGGTAAGTTCAAAGGGCGTAAGTATGAACGACAAAAAATCAAAAGAGCTTATGTATCTTTCAGAAAAAGAGCATCCGTCAGCGATACAGATTTTTGGCGATACGCCTGAGATAATGGCTATTGCCGCAAGGTCTGCACTTGAATTCAAGCCGGATGTAATTGATATAAATATGGGTTGCCCTGCACCTAAAATTGCAGGTAATGGTGGCGGCTCGGCTCTTATGAAAAATCCGCAGTTAGCACAGGATATTACAAAAGCAGTTGTCAATGCAGTTGATTTACCCGTTACTGTTAAAATCAGAGCTGGCTGGGACGGTGACAGCCTCAACGCAGTTGAAATGGCAAAACGCTGTGAGAGTGTCGGTGCTTCGGCTATAACCGTTCACGGCAGGACAAAGCAACAGATGTATGCTCCGCCCGTAAATACTGATATAATAAGAGATGTCAAAAAAGCCGTAAGCATACCCGTTATTGCAAACGGCGATATAACAGACGGCGTTACAGCGGCAATTATGTTTGAAAAAACAGGCTGTGATATGGTAATGGTCGGCAGAGGTGCTTTGGGCAGGCCTTGGGTTTTCTCGCAGATTGACGCATATCTCAACCACACAAGCGTATTGCCAGAGCCACCATTAAGCGAAAGAATGATGGTTATGTTAAAGCATATTAAAAAGATATGCGAATACAAGGGCGATTATATTGGTATGCGTGAGGCACGAAAACACGCTGCTTGGTATATCAAAGGCATAAGAGGTGCGGCAGCTTACAGACAAAAGGTCGGTGCTCTTTCAAGCCTTGAACAGCTTGAAGAATTGATTGTTGAAGTTATGAAAGCTAATGGAGTTTAATAAGCGAATGAAGTTTAATAGAAAAAATATACCCCTTGACTTGTATAGTCAAGGGGTGTTTTTGTATTTTATTCTTGTTTTACTTTTTCGCCTTTTCAATAAGCTTTTCTATCTCTGCTCTTTTGAAATTATATTCCTTATGGCAAAAATCACATACAACTTGTGTTTCCTCATCCTGCAAAAGTTCAGTCAAGCCGTCCTTGCCCATACTGATAAGTGCTTTTGTAACACGCTGAGCACTACAATCGCATTTATATTCAGGCTCTGCTTCATCAAGCACATCAAGCTCAAATTCAGACAAAACCTTTCTGCATATTTCTTCGGGTGTCATACCCTTTTCTATCATAGCAGAAATGCTTTCAAGTCCATCTATTGATTTTTCAACCTTTGAAATAACCTCTTCACTTGCAAAAGGCAAAAGCTGAATAAGGAAACCGCCTGAGGCTTTTATTGATAAATCAGGATTTACAAGCACGCCGAGAGCACATACAGTAGGTATCTGCTCACTTGTTGCAAAATAGTTTGTAATATCCTCTGCAATTTCACCCGAAACAATAGGCACCTGACCGACATAAGGCTCTTTCATACCCATATCCTTTATAACGGTAAGAGAGCCATCTCTGCCAACAGCACCAGCAACATCAAGCTTGCCCTTACTGTTAAGAGGTATCTCAACAACGGGATTTATAACATAGCCCTTAACATTACCGCTACTGTCTGCACTTGCAAGCAAAGTACCAGCAGGTCCGTCCCCTTTCAGCCTTAATGTAAGAGTATCATTTTCACCCTTTAAGTTATCGCCCATCATACTCGCCGCTGTAAGCAATCTGCCAAGAGCCGCCGAGGTTACAGCAGATGTCTTATGCAAATTTTCACTTTTACTTACAATATCCGTACTGTCAATAGCCACAACCGAAACAGAGCCATCAACAGAAATACATCTGACTATTTTTCCCATAATTATAACTTCCTGACTGCAAAAACTTCTCTTTGCGTATTTTCTTTTGGTTTTTGAGTTGTCATTTCTTCATATATACCTAAAATCTCAAATCCGCTTTCTTCAAGCATTTTTGTAAGACTTTCCTCTGAATATGCTCTCTCACAAAAACACTCCTGAGTGCGTTCGTAGAGGTCATCTTCATTATTTTCAAAGAAATCAAGCTGAATTTCAACCTCGTCCGTTTCTTTATCAAGCTTGTTCTGCCATACGCAAAACACCTCGTCCGTTTCATAGACAAAGGTATTATCCTTCAAAATTTCTCTATGCTTATACGGTGTGTTCACATCAAAGATAAACACTCCGCCCTTATTCATAAAAGCGAGAAAAGCCTTTTTGCGAACACT
>JAILBY010000245.1 GCA_024680655.1 Clostridiales bacterium
GATATGAATAGAAAAATAAGTTCTTTAATAATGTGTCTTGTACTTCTTTTATCATTATCTTTAACTGCATTTGCAGTAAGAAGTTCAGACGCTCCCCCGCTTTTAGTTGATAATGCAAATCTTTTGACATCTTCTGAAAAGCAAGAGCTTTCACAGTTGCTTGAAAAAATCAGCAATAACAATAATTTTGATGTTGTAGTTGTTACTGTAAACAGCACCGATGGTAAAACACCAGAAGCCTATGCCGACGATTATTACGACTATAACCACTACGGTCAAGGCACTTCAAAAGACGGCTGTTTATTGCTTTTGGATATGGGCAACAGAAAGTGGCACATTTCAACAGCAGGCTATGGAATTACAGTAATAACCGATTACGGAAAAGATGTTATAGGCGACATTATCACTCCATATCTTTCAGGCGGTAGTTACTATACTGCTTTTTCAAAATTTGCAAATACTGTTGATGAATTTACAAATGAAGCACTAAAAGGCACACCTTATGATACAAATCATAAGTACGCAAACGACAACACTTACAATTACAATAATGATTACAATACAAATACTAAAAAGAGCTTTGATATTGCAGATGAAACAATTTTGATTGCATTAGTAGTTTCAGTTGTTATTGCATTGATAGTTGTTTTCTCAATAAGGTCAAAATACAAGCCTGTAAGATTTAAGCCAAACGCTTCCGATTATCTTGTAAGAGATAGTCTTAATGTTAAGCAAGGCTATGAAAGATTTTTATACGCTTCTGTTTCAAAAACCGCACGCAACGACGAAAGCAGTTCAGGTGGCGGAAGCTCAACTCACACCTCTTCCTCAGGTACAACCCACGGTGGCGGCGGCGGAAACTTCTGATAATGTGTTAATAATTTTTTTCCATTAAAATAAACACTTCCGTAAAAAGCGGACAATATGAAAAATTCCTCTTATGGTAGAATTAAATCAACTGCCATCGGAGGAATTTTTATTTCTGAAAAAAGAAATAAAAAATATCAATATAAAACAAGAAAAATGATAGAAAAAAATTTAAAGAGGACAAAGCTAGTGCAATTTTGAATTCAACACCCACAAGTAAGCCTACCTTCTAATAGCTGAATAGCATAATATTCACATTCAAACAAAAGCAAAACTGACACCTCTTTAATAAAGATGTCAGTTTATTTAATATTCTATACTTGGTAGTCTTTTTTTGCTGTCTGTATAACCGATGTTAAGAAATTATAGATGATTTTATTTGTTTTTTAAAAGCCCCATAACTGTATCACCATGACGCTTTTCATCATTCTTTACACTTTCAATTTCCGGAAATTTATCAGCAATCGGTTTATATGTATTAACTGCACCATATTCATTTTTTGCAATAATAGGATAGAGTTTTTTTCTACCAATTAATTTATAAAGAACAGGAACTATTGTTGCCAATGTTTTTTTAGGTTTTAAAACTGTATTAGTAATTTCCTTGAAAACATTTGCATGATGTCCTTCTTCCTTGGCAAGCTGACGAAAAGTATTCACATCATTTTGATGCTTTGCAACATCTGCAAGTGCATTATACATTAAAATTGCATCAAGCTCTCCTTGCTGAGATTTAAGAAGGATTTTCATTTCTTCATTTGAAATCTCCATATTTTTTCTCCTTGATCAATCTATAATTTTTTTGGCAAATGTTGCTGCTGCTTTACAGTCATCATCATTAGGTCTGCCCTTATGAAGCCCTTTAAATTCTCCGCGACAGTGAAATTCCTTTTCTTCCACAGGAATACCAACCTTAGAGGCTTCTGCTTTTACCTTTTTATAGGTGGAATTGAGCATTGCTGCTGAACCAAAATTAACAATTTTACCAACCTTATTTTTATCAAGCGAACTTATAAATTTTTTTACCTCCGGGTCAATATCAAAGGCGTAATAAGAGTTTCCAAGGAAAAGTAAATCAACTGTTTCATCAACATTTTCGCTAATAGGTAAAGCCTTTACTCCAATTTCTTGCGCAATAGCTTCTGCAAGGCGTTTT
>JAILBY010000074.1 GCA_024680655.1 Clostridiales bacterium
CACAATAAAAACCCCGAAGATTTTTCTTCGGGGTTTTCGTTTTTTTCTTGCATAAAACAATCAGTTTTGTCTCCGACGGCACGCATTCTCTTTCACCAGCGAAAGAGAACGCTCGGCAAGAGAACGCCGCCAAAGGGGAAACCCAGCTAAAGCATAAGTTCCACCAACCAAATCAAAGATTTGGGGTGTCACTTGTCAATGTCGCATACTATTCGTGTTTCCCCTTTGGAAACCTCTTCCTGTGCCATTGAAAAACATTGAGACCGTGGTGGGTTTTTGGTTTGTGCTAACTTTAAGTTTAATCTTACATCAGGCACTTGCAACGCCTGATGTTTTTAGTTTTATCTTATTTGCTTTTTAATTATCAGCAAATAAAACAGCAAAGCCGTTTTTAAGTGGCTTTGCTGTTTGGTATAAAGCTTTATTCTTCTATAAGCTCTGATATTATTGAATTTGAAACCAAAAATCCCTTTGGTGTGAGGGCGATTGAATTATCATTTACTTTAAGCAGACCTTTGAATTTTTTTTTCTTTGCTCGGTTAAAGATTTTTTTGTCAATAGCCTTGCCAAAGCGTTCAATAACCCTTTCGTTTTGCAAGCCCTCTGTAAGCCTTAAAGCGAGCATAGCATATTCTTCAAAATCGCCGCCATTTCCGTCGTTTATGGGTTTTGTGCCGTTGATAAATAACTCAATATCTCTTGGATAATAAAAGCGTTTGCCGTCAAGGAAAGAGTGGGCAGATGGTCCTATGCCTAAATATTCTTCACAATGCCAATATTTTAAATTGTGCTGACTTTCAAAGCCCTCTTTTGCGAGGTTTGAGATTTCATATTGCTTGAAACCGCTTTTTTCAAGTTCTTCTATTGTTTTTTCGTACATCTGACAAACATCTTCTTCCTCGGGGAGAACGAGCTTGTCTGAAATATCGTAAAAGTGCGTACCCTCTTCGATTGAAAGCATATAAAAGCTTATGTGAGTAATATCTGCCGATTTCAGAAAATCAAGCGACTGTTCAAGACTTTCAAGACTTTGCTTTGGAACGCCTATCATAAGGTCAAGTGAAATGTTCGTTATAGAATTATCTTTTGCTTTTTCTATTGCTCTTTTAACATCATCTGCACTTGCTCGTCTGCCGAGTGCCTTGCGTTCTTCGTCAACGGCTGACTGCATACCGAGTGATATTCTTGTAACGCCTGCCTTTGCAAGCTCGGGGAGTATTTCATCCATATCATCAGAGGGGTTTAATTCAACTGTTATTTCGTTGCCGACAAAATTAAAATTATCCTTTGCGGCGTTTATAATTCTTCTCAGCCTTATTCCGCCGATTTGCGAGGGTGAGCCACCACCGATATAAATTGTTGAGACCTCTTTATTAAAAAGCTCGTCTGCCCAGTCGCCTATTTCAGCCACAAGGCTTGCAACATATCTGTTCATAAGCTCTTCGTCAGTTCTTACCGAATAGAAATCACAGTAAGGGCATTTGCCTTTACAGAAAGGTATGTGAATATATAGGCCTATCGACAAGAAAATCCCCCCTTGTTTGACATAAGCCACATAAAAGTTTATTATAATCGTATTGTAACATATTTTGTAAAATAAGCAAATTTTAGGAGAAATGCTATGAAAAGCAGAAGTCAAAAAACTGAACAATATAAGCTTTGGTTCTATGACCTTGAAGGTACAGCGGCTTTGCTCAATGAAAAATCAGAAAATGGTTGGCATTTGGCAGAGGTTGATGTTGACAGCGGAAAATTCACTTATAAAAAGGGCGAAAGCAAGAATTATTTTTATGTTATTGAAGTAAATGGTTCAAGCTATGATTTTTCTATATATTCTGGTGCATTTGAAAAGGTGTGTGAAGATTCAGGGCTTGCTTTTTATAGAATAGAGGAAGAGGCAAAAGAGGCTCTTGTAACAGAAAAACAGAAATTCAAAGAAAACGAAACTCAGGCAGAGGAAGATTATCTCAACGAAAAAGCAAAGGAAGGTCTTGTGCTTTTGAGATGCTCACGCCCTGAATATACCTTTGTTATGTGCGAAAGTTCTGATATAAAGTATAAGATAGATTATTGCGAAGAAACGGAAAACCCAGAGGAATATATAAATAAATTCAGTCAGGCTGGGTTTGAGTATGTTTGTGGCTATAACGGATACCACTATTTTTGCACTGAAAATGCAAGAGGCTCAGATGAGAGTGTTTTTGATTCGGAAAACATAAATCAGAAAATCTCTGAAAACAAGTCGAAGGAATTTGAAAGCATATTGTGGGTTGCTGTAATCGGCGGGTTGCTTTCTTTAATCAAGTTTATATTTAATTTTAAAGAATATCTTTCAGCCGTTTCGCAAGAGCTGTTACAAAAATATTCAAGAAGTATAGTTATGGATTTAGCTGCCTTGCTTGTTTCCGTAGTTGCTTTTTGCTGGGTGTTAATAATAAGAAAAAGAAAAAACAAATAGATTTGTCAAGAACAATTATAAAACCATTTGAAGCAAAGTCCTGAAAATAGGACTTTGCTTTTTTATTATGGCTTTTGAGCATTGAGAGAGGATAGAAAAGCCTCTATCATTTAAAGCGATTTTATTTGATAGGAGGCGAGTTATGAGCTTAGAAGATTTAGGCAGAGAATACCTTGAACAATATAAGATTATAAAAGAAAAACTTTTTATTGAGCGTGAAAAAATAAAAAAGGGTGAAGTGAGTAATCTTATGATGCAAAGGCAGAAGATAAATTTACTCTATATTATGGCAAGGGACTGCAAAAGGACAGCGGACAAGCTTTTAAATTATTATAAAAGGGAGGAATAAGGTTGGCGGACTTGTTACATCTTGACGAAAGGTTTTTAAAGGACGAAAAAAGTGAGGATTTTTTCTGCTTTTTTGAAGATGAAAAGCCAAAGATGAGCTTTGAAGAAGTTTTTTGTTACGCTATTGAAGAAGAACTTACAAGCGTTCAGCGTGATTGTATAAAATTGTACTATTGCGAAAACAAATCGGTTGTAGAAATAGCGGATATATTAGAGCTTCACCGTTCTGTTATTTACCGACATATAGAAAATGCAAAAAATAAATTATATAAAGTCTTAAAATACGCTTTTTTGATGAAATGATAAAATTTTGATACTTGAAAAATCTATCTCTATATAGTATTATAAAAACAAAGTGAATATTAACTCACTTGTTAAAAATCAAATAAGGAGTATAAGCTTATGTGTTGGACTTTAAAGAAAGCATATTACAGAACATATCAGGCTATTTACAGAGTTGCTGTAAAGGTGCTTGATTGGAGTGAGCCTGAATTGCTTACAGGTGCAGGAAGTATTAAAAAGCTCCCTGAATTTATCAAGGACAAGGGACTTAAAAATATGCTCATTGTTACAGATAAAGGTCTTATGAGCCTTCATCTTCTTGATGGGTTGTTTGAGAGCCTTGATGCAGTTGGCGTAAAATACGCACTCTATGATGGCGTTCAGCCAAACCCTACCTTTGATAACATCAACGACGCTTATAATATGTATGTAAAAAATAACTGTGACGGCGTTATCGCTTTTGGCGGCGGTTCATCAATGGACTGTGCAAAGGTTGCAGCAGCAAGAGTTGTAAAACCAAATATGCCTATTCCTAAAATGAGAGGACAGTTGAAGATAAGAAAGAAATTACCTCTTATTTTTGCAGTACCTACAACAGCAGGTACAGGCTCTGAAACAACACTTGCAGCGGTTGTTACTAACCCTCAGACACACGAAAAATATGCTATTAACGACCCTGTTCTTCGTCC
>JAILBY010000077.1 GCA_024680655.1 Clostridiales bacterium
ATCCTCTATTATATCAGTTCTGCCTTGATTAAGAACACAGGTGAGAAGCATAATATCCTTGTATTCTTCATCAGTCATCTTAGAAATATTAGTGTAAGGACAGCCGTCTTTGATAAACTGCACCTGGTCTTTTATAGCTCCGTTCTTTACTGCGTTTCTATAAAGCTCTGAGCCTGGATAAAGAACAATCATATGAAGTGCTATTCTGTATTGAGGATGTGCTTTCCACCAATTTATTGTGTTCATAGCTTTTTCGTATGTTTCATTTTCATCGCCGAAAATGAAATTTCCCATAGAATTAAGCCCTATTCTTTTACAGAGAGCTAACGCTTCATCAATCTGCTCAACTGTTATATGCTTTTTCATACTCTTTAAGACGGAATTATCGGCACTTTCAAGACCAAAGCCTACCGAAAGGCAATTACTGTCTTTGAGAAGCTGGAACATTTCTTCGTTTACCATATCAACACGCAAGGAAATAACATAGCCGATATTTCTTTCCTTTATGCGTTTGCAGAATTCTTTTACATCTTCTATCTTATGGACGAAAAGTTCATCTGTAACAGCGATATTTCTGATATTGTATTTTTCAATAAGATAATCAATTTCTTTGAAAACACTGTCCATTGAACGCTTTCTGTATTTTGTTCCGCTTGGATGGAAACAGAAAGTACAGTTGAACGGACAAGAACGGCCAAAGGATACAATGCCAAAGCGTCCCTGATTAAGAGCATAAATATCAGTAGGCTTTTTATCGAGCAAAACATCATATTCAAAGCCTTCATAATCGGGATATGGCAGAGAGTCCAAATCCATTATTTCCGCTCTTTGTGCTGTTATAGTCCACTGCCCGTTTTCCTTGAATATTATTCCGTCAACGCTATGAATATCACGCTTGCCCTCTAATGCGTCGGCAAGCTCACATATAGTTATTTCACCCTCGCCTATTATACCATAATCTGCAATTTCAAAGGCTTCCATAGCAGGAATAGGTGCAGATGTGATAATACCGCCACCTATCCAGGTGATTATATCGGGCTTGATTTTTCTTGCCGCCTTGAATATTTCAACAAGCTGCCAATATTGTGCCGTTAAACCGCCCGTTGCGATAACATCAATATTGTTTTTGATTATTACATCTCTGAGATTGTCCTCGATACTGCCACTCTTATAGTTAAGATTATAAGTAAAAACATTTCTTCCTGTCTGCTTCAAGCTTGAAGAAACATAAGCCATTCCTATCGGAAAGGTGTAAGACTGTTCAAATATTTCGGTAAGAATCGGCATAACTATAAGATAATTCATTGTGTTACCTCTCAAATTGTTATTATTTTCTGATAAGCTTTTTGCTTTATATGAAATCTGCCGATAAGTGAGTAAGGCTTATCGGCAGAATAATTTTAAAAATATAATTAAATCAATATTTTACAAGGTAATTGTCAATTTCCCACTGAGAAATCTTTGTGCGGTAATCTTCCCATTCAGCTTCCTTTGCTTCAACAAACTTTGAATAAACATGGTCGCCAAGACTTTCTTTCATAAATGGGTCAGCCTTCATACATTTAACTGCTTCTTCAAGTGTTGCTGGAAGAGTATCAATCTTTGCTTTTTTACGCTCTGTTTTTGACATTTCAAAAATGTTCTTTGAAATTGATTCAGGCGGAGTAAGTTTTCTTTCAATACCGTCAAGACCTGCAAGAAGGCAAAGAGCCATTTCAAGATAAGGGTTACAAGCAGGGTCTGCTGAACGCAACTCAACTCTTGTACCAGCACCTCTTGAAGCAGGAACACGGATAAGAGAACTACGGTTTGAAGCAGACCAAGCTATGTAAACAGGAGCTTCATAACCAGGAACAAGACGCTTATATGAATTAACAAGTGGATTAGCAACTGCTGTTATAGCTTTAATATGGTCAAGAACGCCTGCAATAAACTGCATAGCTGTTTCACTCAAACCATACTTGCCGTTTTCATCATAGAAAACATTTTTGCCGTTTTTGTGAAGTGACATATTTGTATGCATACCAGAACCTGCAATACCATAGATAGGCTTAGGCATAAATGTTGCGTGCAAGCCGTGCTGCTGAGCAAACATTTTAACAACATACTTGAAAGTCATAACATTATCGGCAGCCTTTAAAGCATTGTCGTATTTAAAGTCAATTTCGTGCTGACCTTCTGCAACTTCGTGATGTGAAGCCTCAATTTCAAAGCCCATATTTTCAAGAGCAAGGCAGATATCACGGCGGCAGTTACCACCAAGGTCAATAGGGTCAAGGTCAAAATAACCGCCCTTATCGTGAGTTTTTGTTGTTGGATTTCCCTCATCGTCAACATGGAAAAGGAAAAATTCACATTCAGGACCTATATCAAAATCATAGCCCATATCAGCGGCTTTTTTGAGTGCCTTTTTAAGAACATAACGAGGATCACCGATGAAAGGTGTTCCGTCAGGAAGATAAACATCACAAATCAAACGGGCAACCTTGCCAAGCTGAGGACGCCACGGGAAAATTATGAAGGAGTCATAATCAGGGCGAAGATACATATCTGATTCTTCAATTCTTACAAAGCCCTCAATAGATGAACCGTCAACAGTACATTTATTGTCAAGAGCCTTTTCAAGCTGACTTACTGTAATAGCAACATTTTTAAGGCAACCTAAAATATCTGTAAATTGAAGTCGGATAAACTTAACATCTTCTTCCTTTGCCTTTTTTAAAATTTCTTCTTTGGTTAACTTACTCATTTTTTAACCCCTTTCAATCTTTTACAGGTAAATGGGCAAGAACAAAGCTCTTGCCCGACTTTTTAATTATAACAAAAATCTATCTTTTTTGAAAGACAGTTAAATAAATTTAGTTTGTAAAAACTTCTAATCTTTTAACTGTTAATTTTGTTTTTTTTGTTATTCCTCTTTGTTATTGTCTGAAAAACTGTTTTGCTCTGTAATTTCAGATGGTTTTTTCTTCTTGATAACAATGAAAACAACAACTCCTGCTACGGCTAAAACACCCACAACACTGCAAACTATTATAGCTGTTTTTGCAGTATTTGACATTCCGCTTTTTTGTTCAATAACATAGTAGCCCTCGCCAAGAGCGTCAAAAGAAACCTTGCCGTTTTCAACCTTGCAGTCTATCTCAACAAGTGAGTCAGATGGAACATCATATTTGTAAACCTTTACGCCCTGTGAAGAATCAATATTGCTTGGAACATCAACAACAGCCTTGTTTTCATTTGCATCTGCACCGAAAGCCTTTGTAAGCTCAATAACCTTGAAAGGATTTCCAGAGCCTGTTTTTTTGGACTCTGTTGTTTTGTTTTTATCTGAATCAGTATTGTTTGTCTGAACATCCTGATTTGTTGTGTTGCCTTCAAGCTCGTTTATTTTATTTTCAATCTGCTTTTCAATGATAGGATCAACATTTGTGTTTGCTTCATAAGGTGAAGTTGTTTCTTCGGCTACTGTTGTAGTTTCATTGTTTGAGCCTGATTTTGAGGTTGTTTCCTCTCCGTTTTTCTGTGTCGTGGCAGCCTCACCATCTGTAACGGTAATTGAGCCGTCTGTAAGAGTATAGGTGACAATATTTGTGTTTGTGTCAACCAAGTCACCGCTGTTTTCAATAGAAAGCTTTATCGGATAAGTTTTGCCAACCTCGGCAGTATCAAGAATGTTAAAGCCGAGTGTAACTATTGTACCAGCCTTTGAAAGAGTTTTTTTGCCGTCATAGGAAAGACCTAAAACGCAAATCTTACCATTTTTTTCATTTGTTGAAGCGTTGTCTATTGTCATAGCTTCGCCCCATTTTCTTGTAACCGCTTTGAGAGCAGTTGCGTCATAGGTTAAATAAATTCTGAATGTGCAAGCCTCACAAGGTTTATCAAGCTTCAACTCAACATAAACCTTTTCGCCCTTTTTACCACTTACCTCTGTTGCAGTAAAGCCTGTGCTACTGCCTGCTGCAAATGCAGTAAGAGGCATAACCGAGCACATTAAAATAACAAGTGCAGCGATAACGCTTAAAATTTTCTTTGCTTTCATAAGTTGAACTCCTTTTGATTATAAAGTTTTTGCAAGTTCTTTTATATAATTTTTAAAATCTTCACCTATTTCACTATGCTTTAAAGCCACTTCGCAGTTTGCCTGCATAATTCCGAGTTTATCGCCCATATCATAGCGTATTCCCTCATATTCAACTGCATTGAGCTTACCCTGTTTTGCAAGCTCAACCATAGGTACAGTGAGGTTTACCTCGCCAGATTTTTTATCAGGCTCTGTTTTTGCTATAATATCAAAAATTTCAGGTGGCAAAACAACTCTGCCAAGGATAGCATACAAGGACATAATTTCTTCCGGCGACGGCTTTTCGATAAGATTATGGCATTTCATAATATTATCTTCAAGAGGTGAAACATCAAGCGTGCAATATTTAGTTATTGCCTGCCTTGAAACCTCTTTAACGCCGACAGCACCGCAACCATATTTTTCATAAGCCTCACAAAGCTGTTTTGTTGCAGGGTTATCAGAAATTATAACATCATCACCATAAAGCACTGCAAAAGGCTCGTTGCCCACAAAATTCCTTGCACAAAGAACGGCGTGACCTAAGCCCTTTGTTTCTTTCTGACGCAAAAAATAAACATTTGCAAGATTTGCAATTTTATTGCATTGTTCAAGAATATCCTGCTTGTTCGCTGAGTTTTTCAAATTGCTTTCAAGCTCAAAGGCATGGTCAAAATGGTCTTCAATAACACCCTTGCCTCTGTTTGTGATGATAAGAATATCCTCTATACCTGACGCAACTGCTTCTTCAACGATATATTGAATTGCAGGTTTATCAACAATATTGAGCATTTCCTTAGGCACTGCTTTTGAAGCAGGCAAAACTCTTGTACCCAAACCAGCGGCAGGAATAATCGCTTTTTTTACTTTCATATATAATATACTCCTTTTAACTTATAAAATATAATATACTCCTTTTAACTTATAAAAGAATTAACGGCTAAAATTATAATATTCTGAATAAAAACTGCTGATAAGGCATAAAAAAGCGAAACACCGCCCTTGAACAGAAGCATTGAGCCATAATACATCGGCTCTGTTGCTGTTTTTTCTTTAAGGTCTTTGATTTGCTTTATTGCAAATTTTTTATAAATCCCGTCTGCAAAGAGTGCGGCAATAATTCTTAAAATCAAAACTATTGCAAGATAGAGATAAGCCCATTTCGTAACAGATGAGGTTTCCACAATGTTATTATAATTAAGCCAGAGAGTCTGCACATCTATTGTACCATTGAGATATTGATTGTAGCAGTCAAAAAGGCTTGATGTCATCGGTGAAAGCAAGGTGGAAAAAATAAAATTACAAGCAAGCGAAAGCATAAGATAAAGAAAGCCCGTTATTTTAAGCTTTCTGAAAAAGAACCAGTAGTGACCAAAAACAAATGCTCCCCAGTTCCAGCCGATTTTTTTATTTTTTCTGAAAACCTTGATATATCGCCTTACATTGTTACGCAAAAACTGTGCCAAATCCAAGGCTGAAACATCGTCAATCTTTTCATCGTCCGAAAAGCTCTGTGCAAACTCAAAAGGCGTGTCTGCCGTATTATGCACAAACGGTGGAATATTATCATAGATAGTATTTCCGTTAGGATTATTGAAATTAGGATTTTCACCTTTCGGCAAGCCACATTTAGTGCAAAAAATACTGTCCTTCGGGTTATTTGTTCCGCAACGAGGGCAGATATAACCAAGATTAAGCTTTTCGTCAAACTCCTGCTTAAAGCTTATATCAATCTTTTGCCCCTTTGAAGCAGTCCATTCATAGCCTTGAATATGCTTTTCCTTATTGAAGCAATCGCCTTTCTCCGCCCAACAATCTCTATGATGAGGCGTTCCGCAAACAGGGCAGACAACAACATCGTCGGTATCTGCAAATTCCTTGTTGCATATAGGACAAGCTTCTCCTGTATATCTGTTCATATAAATCTCCTGAAAAAATATTTGTTTTCTGTAATTTTCTGCAATAATAATATTATATAATGAACCTTGTTTATTTTCAAGACAGAAAAGATTTGCATTTTCGGTCAATAGGCTATATAATTCTAAGGTGATATTTTTTATTATAATAAAGGTGTGAAACAATGGTACAATTTGAGGAATTAAGATTAAACCTTCTTGAAAGTGAAAAACCTCTTGAAGAGCTTGCAGAAGCACTCGGTCTGCAAAAGATGAAGGACGAAGTAAAAGAGCTTGAAGAAAAAACTGCTGATGAAAACTTCTGGTCTGATGTTGAAAATTCTCAGAAGGTTCTTCAACATATCAGCGGATTGAAAAACAAAATACAGAAATATGAAAAGCTCAAAGGCGATTATGATGATACTCTTGTTATGATTGAGCTTTACGATGAAGAGGGCGACCTTGATTCACTTGAAGAATGTCAGACAGCCGTTGACAATATCAAGGCAGAAATTGAAAGTCAGACTCTTTCAACACTTCTCAACGGTGAATATGATAACAAAAACGCAATCCTCACCTTCCACGCTGGTGCAGGCGGAACAGAGGCTCAGGACTGGGTTTCTATGCTTTACCGTATGTATAACCGCTGGGGTGAGCGTCACGGCTTCAAGGTAAGCACACTCGATTTCCTTGACGGCGACGAAGCAGGACTTAAATCTGCCGTTGTGCTTGTTGAGGGCGAAAACGCTTACGGTTACCTTAAAAGCGAGATGGGTGTTCACCGCCTTGTTCGTATCTCTCCGTTTGACTCCTCGGGAAGAAGACACACTTCCTTTGCTTCTCTTGAAGTTATGCCTGAAATTGACGATACCATTGAAGTTGAAATAAATCCAGAAGACCTTACCATTGATTATTATCGTGCAAGCGGTGCAGGCGGACAAAAGGTTAACAAAACATCATCTGCTGTTCGTATCACTCACGAGCCGACGGGTATCGTTGTTGCCTGCCAGGTTGAAAGAAGTCAGCACCAGAACCGTGAGGTTGCTATGCGTATGCTCAAATCAAAGCTTATTGAAATCAAAGAGCGTGAACATCTTGATAAAATTGAGGATATCAAGGGCAACCAAAAGGAAATCGCTTGGGGAAGTCAGATACGCTCTTATGTGTTTATGCCTTACACTCTTGCAAAGGACCACAGAACAAACTTTGAGTCGGGCAATATAAACGCTGTTATGGACGGCGATATTGACGGATTTATCAACGCTTACCTCAAAGCTTCTTCTTTGGGCGAAATATAACAAAGAATTCTACAAAATTTTTAACTTATTAAATCTAATAAATTGTTGTAATCTCTTTTTCTTTATTTTATAATAATAATAT
>JAILBY010000125.1 GCA_024680655.1 Clostridiales bacterium
AGACGAAACGGGTGCTTTGCAGGGAGCGTTTTCAAAATGCTTTGATTTAAAAGAAATTTATTTTGAAAAAGGAACAGAAAAGGTTATTGATAATCTCTTTGCAGGCTGTACGGGGTTAGAGGAGATAACCCTGCCGAGTTATGTTAAAAAAATCGGTGCAAATGCCTTTGCATTCTGTTCGTCACTCAAAAAGGCTTTTCTTTCAGCAAATTTAAATCAGATTTCCTCAACTGCTTTTTATGGTACTGGCTTAAAAGACGATTTGTCAAAGGTTATCTATTATGCAGAAAACAGTATTGCCGAAAACTACGCTGTAAAGTATGCAAATGAAAATGGCTGTACGGCACAAGCACTTGCAAGGCAGGATATAAATGCTCAATATTCTTCGTCGGAGCTTTATACTTTTTCATTTTCTGCTTTTATTGATGATGTAACAGATTTATCTGTTTATGTGACCTCTGGCAATACCCAAACTGAAAGCGAAAAATACAACGGCGTTTTGGAAAATGTTAAGACGGTTGATTTTTCAATTTCAGAAAATGGAAATCAAGTCAGAAAAAATGGCATTGTTGCAAAAATTGAATTAACTGCACCTTTTGATGTTCATAATACGGTGCTTTTTGACAGCGAGGGCAATAGAGTGCCTGTAACAATAAACGCAGAGGGTACGGCACTTGAATTCAGCCTTGAAGAAAGTCAGAGTATAACTCTCGGAACTTCTTGTGTAACGGCAGGGCATTTAACGGGACAGAGTGAAATCACAATGCTTGACGCTCTGCTCACTTTCAGATATATTTCTTGTGGTTGTGCTTTGACTGCATATCAAAAAATCTCGGCAGATTATAATATGGACAGTTATATCACAATGCTTGACGCTATGGCAATTTTAATCGAAGCGAAAAAAATATAAATGAATATAACTATATATAGTTATCAAACTTAATGCAGAACACAATTGTTAAAAATTTTCTAAAAAAATTATGGAAATTTTAAAAAAAGCCTTGTTTTTTTTATACTTATGGTGTAAAATGAATTCAAATCTATGGGGTGTTTAGGGCAATTATGCCCTTTTGAACCGTAGAGGGAGAGATAGGGGCAACGGGCCGCCCTTGCTCGAAAAAATTTTTAGCAAAGGATGAAGGATATGAAGACACTGAAGAAATCATTGAGTCTGTTTTTAGCACTCACAATGGTTTTGACTATGGCTGTTGGCTTTTCTCTTTCAGCAAGTGCCGAAGATAAACCAGTTACAGTTTCAGTAAGCTCTGATGCTACTGGACCGGTTGAAGCAGGCACAGATGTTACATTTACAATTAAAGTAAATTCAACATTGAACATAGCAGGTTTACTTGTTAACTTAAATTACAATGCTGAACACTTTGATTTTAAATCAGCAAGTTTTGCAGATGGACTCAGTTTAACAACTGGAGCAGAAAGCTCAAATGAAGAGCCAATTGATTTTTCAAGTGTTCAAGGTTTGAAAATCATAAATTCAGAAACTGCTGGCAAAGTAATACTTTCAGTTTTCACAGTTGAGTCTGCAAATGTTGTTACTGGTGACGATATTGCATACGCAACAGTTGTTCTTACAGCAAAAGCTCTTTCAAATGACACAAATTCAGAAGTTACTGTTAATGTTGCTGACGGTGCAAAATACACAACAGAATTTGTAAGTTTGACAGCAGAAGAACTTCCAGATGATGCATCAACAACTGTAAGCATTGCAAAGAGTGCTCCAGCATTCGACTGGACATTAGGCGATGTTGATGGTAATGGTATTGTAAATACAAACGATAAAACTAAACTTGCAAACCTTTTGAAAGCTAAGACTGCTTTTGAAAAGAAAAGAGCAGCTACAATTGGTGGCGTTGCACTTGATTATACAACAGGTGATACAGGTACTTATGAAATTGATAAGAACACACATGCTACTGTTTACTTTTTAAGAAATGGCAAAAACGTTGTTGTTGCAAACCATGTCGACGGTACATCAGCAAGCAATATACCTATAGGTGATGTTGATGGTAATGGTATTGTAAATACAAACGATAAAACTAAACTTGCTAACCTTTTGAAAGCTAAGACTGCTTTTGAAAAGAAAAGAGCAGCTACAATTGGTGGCGTTGCATACGATTATACAACAGGCGATACAGGTCTTTATGAAATAGATAAAAACACACATGCTACTGTACAGTTCTCAAGAAGCGGTAAAAATGTTGTTGTTGAAAATTATGTAGCACCTGCTAATCCATAATTATTTATGTTTTTAAATGTGTTCTCACATTAAAATAAAAAACAAAATATTTAAAAAGGAGAAAAAAAAATGAAAACATTAAAGAAAACTCTTGGTGTTGTTCTTGCTCTCGCAATGGTAATCGGTTGCGTAGCAATGGCTTTCTCAAGCTTTGCAACAGAACCAACACCAATATTGACAGTTACAGCAGACAAAACTTCAGTTGTAGCTGGTGACACAGTAACTCTTTCAGTTAAAGTAAATGTTGATGGTTTTGGCTCTATAGGTGGTGTTACTTTCCTAACAGACAATACAGGTTATACTATTGAGAGTATTGCTTGGAATGCTGAAGCAAGAGCATTGTACGATAATGATGCTGATATTGACACTTTAACTCCAGGTGAAATAACAGTTAACACTTCAGCATTGAATGACTCTGACAACGCTTTCCCTGCAGTTGGTACGGAATTATTTACTGTAACTATTATAGTTAAAGATGATGTTTCAGGTCCTATTTCTTTCACTGTTCCATATGATGCAGATACCTACAC
This sequence comes from Clostridiales bacterium, assembly GCA_024680655.1. Taxonomy (GTDB): domain Bacteria; phylum Bacillota; class Clostridia; order Oscillospirales; family Acutalibacteraceae; genus UMGS263. Next base: position 2,785 of record JAILBY010000125.1, read on the forward strand.
AAACTGGGGAGATCATAATGGTGACCAGTATGACTTGACCACACCATTAGAACATTGTGGTTCTAACACATTGACACTCGATCTTTTGATCCCAACAACAGATATTACTCTTACATCAGATGCAACAGTTGCTCTTGATAAGGGTCTTACATCAAACATTGCAGCTACTATGACTCCTGCAAACGCAAACGATGGTGCAACACTTGTTTACTCTTCAGATAACACAGCAGTTGCAACAGTTTCTGATGCTGGTGTAATCACAGCTGTTAACGAAGGTACAGCAACAATCACAGTTGCTCTTTCAACAAACGCTAGTGTTAAGAAGACAATAGCAGTTACAGTTAAGAACCCTGGTAACGACAATACTCTTGCAGTTGCTGATACTCTTACAGAGGCTTCAGATGCTACTAAGGATGTAGCAGCTGACGCACAGTATGAAGTAATTAAGGAAGGTAAGTTCACAACATTTAACCTTGGTTCATTATTCACAAACTCAAATGCAGCTTCTGACTTTACTATTACATTTACAGTAGTAAAGGTTGACGGTACAGCATTTGGTGCTGAAGAAAAAGCTCCAATCACAGTTGATGAAGACGGTGTTGTTGCTTATGTAGGCGCAGGCAAGGCTCTCGTTAAGGTTACTGCATCTTACTACAATGGTACAGCAACTCCTACAACTGTAACTAAGAATGTTTATGTTGATGTTAAGGAATCTCTTGTAACAGACGCTGATATGGAAGTTGTAATCGGCGACACAACAACTCTTACAGAGGGTGAGGAAGGCTTAACAGCTGTAGCTAAGGTTAAGGATACATCAACAACAACAGAAGATACAACTAACGATGCACTCGGCTTCAATAAGGGTACTTACTCATCATCAGATGAAGCAGTTATCAAAGTTGATGCTACAACAGGTAAGGTTACTCCTGTTGGTGAAGGTACAGCTAAGGTTATTTACACATTCGAAGGTACTGACGGTGAAACTTACAAAGTAGAATCTGCTGAAATCACTGTTTCTAAGAAGGCTGCTGAAGGAAACAACGGCACAACAGATAACGGTACAACAGATAATGGTTCTACTACAACTGACAACAGTGCAACTTCAAAGACAACAAAGCCAGCTAAGACAGGTGACGCAGGCGTAGCTCTTGCAGCAACACTTTCACTTGCAGCAGCTGCAGCATTCGTTTTCACAAAGAAAAGAGGCTAATCTTTAATTTAAAGATTAAATCTTAAAACGAATAAATAGAGGACGGTTCTTCGGAACCGTCCTTTTTTGTTTTGTTGGCAGTAACAAGAAAGATTTTAATATAATATAGCCTTCTCCTTTGGGTGAAAGCCTTTGTAGGAATAAGGGTTTAAGATAAAACTAACAACAGCAAACAAAAACAGATAGAACTAAAAGTTAGTAGAAACACAAAAGCCAACCACGGTCTCAATGCTTTTCAATGGCACAGGAAGAGGTTTCCAAAGGGGAAACACGACTTTTGTCGCAGTAGTCTGGTGCCCCTTAACTTGACTTCTTTTGTTTCGTTTTCTTCTTCAACGAGAAGAAAATGAAAGCCCCGACGGCAGTCGAAAGGTTGTTGTTTTATCTTTCTAAATTAAAAAAGATAAATTTTAAGAGAGATAGAAAAATAAAAACCATTGACGGGTAAATTTCTAAATGTTAAAATTATTTAAAACAATTCAAGGAGAATGGTGTAAATGCTTACTAATGAAAAAATTGAATTTATTAAATTTATGATGAGTGCTGATGTTCTTCGCTTTGGCGACTTCACAACCAAAAGCGGAAGAAAAACGCCTTATTTCGTAAATACAGGAAACTATAAAACGGGTATGCAAAGCTCAAAGCTTGGCGAATTTTACGCACAATGCGTAAAGGAAACAATAGGCGATAATTTTGACGCTATGTTTGGCCCTGCTTACAAAGGAATACCTCTTGCAACCTCTGTTGCGGGTGCGTTGGCAAGGAATTATAATATTGATAAGCCGTTCTTCTTCAATAGAAAAGAAGTCAAGGACCACGGCGAAGGCGGTAATCTTGTAGGCTATCAGCCAAAGGATAACGATAAAATAATCATAATTGAAGATGTTATAACAGCAGGTACGGCTATAAGAGAAACTATGCCTATTCTTTTGAATTGTGCAAAGGTTACAGTAAATGATATGTTTATCTCTGTAAACCGTTGCGAAGTAGGTCAGAACGCTGGCAAAACAGCCGTTATGGAAGTTAAAGAAGATTTCGGCATAAATGTTCATTCAATAGTTGATGTTAAAGATATATACGAGTATCTTCAAACACAAGAGGAATATGCCGACCTCACTCCAAAAATGAAAGAATATATGGATAAATACTGTATCTTATAAAAAGCAAAAAAATAACCCCGATATGTTTCATATCGGGGTTTATATATTATTTAACCTTCGGCAAAAAGTCTTTTTGAAACCTTCGTTTTTTCAAGCAATACTATCAATGGCAAGCCCAAAGCATAGCAAACAACAAGCTCACCTAAGCCAACTGAAACAGCCGAGCCGAAAAAGCCTGCCCAAGTCATTCCCTCGGGAAGAAAATAAGCGATTTCCGCACCAACAATTAAAGCATTCGCTAAAACGGGCGGTAAAGGGGCTAAAAACGGGATTTCTTTAAACCTAATGTTACGAGACATTCTTGTTAAAATAGCGGCTAAAAGGGTGGCTAATGAGCCTAATACGATATCCACAACACCATAAGGGCTTCCGAGGTTACCTATCACACAGCCAATTGTTAAACCAGGTATTGCGGCAGGTGTGAAAACGGAAAGCACCGTCAATGCCTCTGAAATTCTGAACTGCACTTGACCATAGGCAAGGTTGAGCATAGAGGCAAAATAGGTTGCAGCGGCGTACATAGCAGCTATCAACGCACTTTGAACGATAAAAAGGGTTTTCTTGTTTTTCATATTAAATTCACTCCATAGTTTTGTTTTATGTCAGGATGGTTTCGAACTGACAGAAGATATATTACAATACAAAAAAGAAAAAATCAAGTTTTTTTGACACAGTATCGGAAAAAGTGTTAATATATAAAAAAGGAGTGTTTTTTATGAATATATGGCACGATATTTCAGAAGAAAGAATTACGCCAGATGATTTCTATGTTGTTATAGAAATCCCAAAGGGCAGTAAAAATAAATATGAAATGGACAAGGAAACGGGTATGCTCTTGCTTGACAGAGTGCTTTATACATCAACGCATTACCCTGCAAGCTATGGCTTTATTCCACGCACTTATGCCGATGACCTTGACCCTCTTGATGTTCTTGTGCTTTGCTCCGAGCCGATAAGCTCAATGACACTTGTCAGGTGCTACCCTATTGGCGTTATTAAAATGCTCGATAACGGCAGAGCAGACGAAAAAATAATCGCTATACCTTTCAGCGATCCTACTTACAATGTTTATCGCAGTATTTTCGCATTACCTAAGCATGTTCAAGATGAAATGAGACATTTCTTCTCTGTCTATAAAACGCTTGAAAAGAAAGAAACTGTTGTTGATGATGAGGTTATGGATGCAGAAGATGCAAAAAATATCGTCGCAAAGAGTATTCAGAGCTATAAAGATAAATTTGTAAAATGATTTTATGAAATAAATCACAAAAAGAAAAGATAGAAAAAAGCAAGGCCGATTGTATCACCTTGCTTTTTGTTTTTTATCAAGAAAGAGAAAAATTAAGGAAGATAGAAATAAAGAAAGATAGAAATAAAGAAAGATAAATAAAACCAAACGCAAAGCTGTTGAAAGCGGGTTTGTAAGATTAAAATCAAATTTTTGCAGAGGGCAAAAGCCTACGGACTTTATCAATGTGAAAATGAAAGGGGAGGGGATTGTTAAGGGGAACCAGACTTTTGTCGCAGTAGTCTGGTGCCCCTTAACTTGACTTCTTTTGTTTCGTTTTCTTCTTCAACGAGAAGAAAATGAAAGCCCCGACGGCAGTCGAAAACTGATTATTTCATCTTTTTTA
>JAILBY010000179.1 GCA_024680655.1 Clostridiales bacterium
GCGAAGGGGGTTTGATTATGTTGCTTGAAGTTAAGAATTTAAAGGTTGGTTACGGAAACATAGAAGCCTTGCACGGCATAAGTTTTAACGTTGACAAGGGAGAGATTGTCACGCTGATCGGCGCTAACGGCGCGGGAAAGACTTCAACTTTGCTGACGCTGTCGCGCTTGCCAAAGCCGGAGGCTCCGACCGTACTTGAAGGAGACATTCTTTATGACGGGCGCAGCATTCTCAAAACCGAGCCGCAAGACTTGATTAAGAAAAAGATGATGTGCCTTGTGCCGGAAGGCCGCCACATTTTTGGAAACCTTACGGTGGAAGAAAACCTTCAAATGGCGTGCTACGGCCGCAAGAACGAAGAGCACCACGAAATGCGCACGATGGAATTGTACGAGCTGCTTTACGATTTGTTCCCGCGCCTTTACGAGCGCCGCAAGCAGCGAAGCGAACTTTTGTCGGGCGGCGAGCAGCAAATGCTCGCGGTGGGCCGGGCGCTTATGACTGACTGCGACTTCATTATGTTGGACGAGCCCAGCATGGGACTCGCGCCAAAATTGATGTTCGAAATGTTCCGCGCCCTTAAGCGCTTGAACATTCAAAAAAAGATGACGCTTCTTTTGGTCGAACAAAACGCAAAGGTCGCGCTTGACTTTGCCGACCGCGGATATGTTTTGCAAACCGGTGAAATAATCGCGAGCGGAAAAAGCGAAGAGTTAGCCGCAAACCCAGAAGTGCAAAAGGCTTATCTTGGCGGGAATTAATGGATGCGGCGAAGATTGTCCTTGCAAGCGAAGATTCTCTGCAAATTCAGTTCGAGCAAAAAATTTGCCCGGAAGTGAACAGGCGAATATCCGCTTTTGTCGAAGAGTTCGCCTCTTTGACAAAGGACATGCCGGAAGTCTTTGAAATTGTTCCGACTTATTGCGCCGCGAGCGTTTATTTTGACCAAAAAAAATGCAAGCTGACCTTGCTAAAAAAAATCGCGCTTGAAGCCCTTGAAGAAACTCGCGGCGCTGGCTCGGACGGCGTCGGTAGCGGAAAGACAATAAGAATTCCCGTTTGCTACGAGGACAAGGAATTCGCGCCCGACCTTGAGCGCGTTTGCGCTAACGCAAGGCTTTCGGAAGAGGAAGCGGTTAGGATTCACTCTTCCACCGACTACTTGATTTACATGATGGGATTTTTGCCGGGCTTTCCGTATTTAGGCGGAATGGACGAGCGGCTAGAAACGCCCAGGCTAGAAACGCCGCGGACAAAAATCCCAGCGGGAAGCGTGGCCATCGGAGGAAAGCAAACAGGCCTTTATCCATCTGAATCGCCCGGCGGCTGGAACATCATTGGAAGAACGCCGCTCAAAGTCTTTGACCTTGAGCGCGATCCGATTTTTTTATACAAGGCTGGAGACAAAATCCGCTTTGAACCCATCAGCAAAAGCGACTTTGAGCGTTTTGACGAAAAGAAATGGCTTGAAGAAATGGGCTTGGGAGGAGGCGCCGCCAAAAGCGCGTTAAAAGAAAAATACGAATGCGGCGGCGGAATCGAAATTCTTGAAGCGGGCTTGATGACCACGATTCAAGACGGCGGCGTTGTTGGATTCCAAAAATACGGAATCTCGCAAAGCGGCGTAATGGACAAAGCGAGCTTTGATTTGGCCAACGCGCTTTGCGGGAACGAAGAGAACGCCGCCTGCCTTGAAACGACATTGCTTGGTCCAAAAATTCGTTTTACTAGCGATTGCGCTTTTGCGATTTGTGGCGCGGCCTTTGATGGAGCGGCTTTAGACGGCGTCCATGTGGAGATGAACAAAAGAATTTTCGCACAGGCAGGCTCCGTCCTTGAATGCGGCCCCGTTTCAAAAGGCCTTCGCTCTTACATCGCTTTTGGCGGCGGCGTTCTTGCGCATAAAGTTTTTGGAAGCGCCTCCACAAACATAAAGAGCAAGATTGGCGGCTACGGAGGAAGGCCGCTTGCCGCAGGAGATACGCTTGCCTTGGGCTGCGGGAATGCCGCGGCGACTCCCCGCTTTGTTGGCGCGTTTAGCGAAAGCGGCGCTTTTGGAATGAGCCGCGCCTGTGAAGA
>JAILBY010000225.1 GCA_024680655.1 Clostridiales bacterium
TGTAATTACTGATTAAGACTTCATTGAGTCAACATATACATTAACATTTTTAACTTCAAGACCTGTTGCCTGTTCAACAACATATCTTACCTTATTTGTAATACTTTGAACTATGGCAGAGATATTAAGGCCATAAGTAACAACAATATGCAAATCAACATCAAGACCTGTTCCGTTTCCTTTTACAAAAACGCCCTGGTCAAGATAATGTCTTTTTGAGAAAATTCTTGAACGAAGATTTTGCTTTGCGTTTGAATTTGCCATACCTGAAACGCCAAAGCAGGAAGACACTTCGTGCCCTACAAGCTGGGAAAAATAGTTTTCTGAGATATTTATAGTGCCCATATAGGTTTCAATTTTTATCACAATAAACACCCTTTCCGTTAATAATCAGCGTATCAAAAATACACATATCTTAATTATTATACAACTATTTTGTCCTCACTTCAAGCAAATAAAGGAAATCTTATACAATAAAATTTCGGCTAAAATATACATATTTAAACAGTCTATATTTCTAAAAAGAAAACTGAAAGCCTCGAAAAGAAGCTTTCAGTCTTATTTTTACTACTTTTTCTTTAATGCTTTCAAAATTCCGTCTATAATCGCACAAATCAATGAACCTATCGGGAAAACAATCCAGCCAGGGTGCCACATATTGAAGCCAAAGCCCAAAATTATAAATGCAATAACCGCAAGAACCATTATAGCAATAAAAACAACTGTCTTTTTTTCAAAATGTGTGCTCTCCTCTATTATATTGTGAGGCTGTGCAACAGATTTGTTGAGCTTATCGTATTTGTTTTTCTGTATTCCGAAAAATATAATATTAGAAATCGCAATAGCAACTATAACAAGCATAACGCAGGTTGCTAATTCGTTCATTTTAAATATATCAGATAACACAAGATAAGAAATTATAGAAAGGAAGAAAAGTGCAACGCTTACGCTTATTGCTACGGCAAACTTTTTCTTAAATTTATGATATTCTGTTATATCATAAAGGTCATCTGTACTTTTTTGAACTTTTTTCTTTAATTGAGCAACTGTTCCGAACTCTGCAACAATTATGCCAAAAGCTTCGTCTTCATTTTTGCCCTGTTCAATAAGTGCAGAATACTTGCTTTTCAATTCTTCACACACTTTATTTTTTTCTTCTTTTATGCTTTGTGTTTCTTCAAAAGAAGCAAACATATTTTCAACAAAATCGTTTATCCTCTTCATAGCTTATGCTCCTCTTATTCCATATAAAGATATATTATCACTTAAATCAAAAGAAGTAAAGAAAAATATAAAAAAGGCTGTCGCCATAGCAACAGCCTTTCAATAAAAATCAATAATTATTTTATAATGCTCTCGCCTGTCATTTCTTCTGGCTGAGGTATTGACATCATTTTGAGCATTGTAGGTGCAATATCGCAAAGCTTCCCGCCCTCACGAAGCTCGCAAGGGAAGCCGTAAACTATGAAAGGAACAGGGTTTGTTGTGTGAGCTGTGAACGGTGAACCGTCCTCATCAATCATCTTGTCTGCGTTACCATGGTCAGCAGTAATAATCATTTTGCCGTCCATTTTTGTAACTGCATCAACAACTCTGCCAACGCAAGTATCAACTGTTTCAACTGCCTTTACAGCCGCCTCAAAAACGCCTGTATGTCCAACCATATCGCAGTTTGCAAAGTTGAGAATTACAACATCATATTTACCGCTTTCAACATTCTCAACAACCTTATCAGTAACCTCAATAGCGCTCATTTCAGGCTGTAAATCGTAAGTTGCAACCTTTGGTGAAGCAACAAGAACTCTGTCCTCGCCCTCGTAAACCTTTTCAACACCGCCGTTGTAGAAGAAGGTTACATGTGCATATTTTTCAGTTTCAGCAATACGAAGCTGAGTCTTACCGAGCTTTGAAAGATATTCACCCATAGTATTTTCAAGAGTCTGTGGCTTGAAAGCAACTTCAACATTAGGCATCTGTGCATCATACTGAGTCATACAAACATAATGAACAGGGAAATAGCCTTTTTTACGCTCAAAGCCATTGAAAGCCTCGTCAACAAAGGTACGGGTAATTTCTCTTGCTCTGTCAGGGCGGA
>JAILBY010000251.1 GCA_024680655.1 Clostridiales bacterium
CGCGTTTACATTTTGCGCCGAGGCTGCATCGAGCATTATTACACGCAGAGCGAAGTTCATTACATGCCGGTTTCTTCCAAGGACAGAATTTTTCATTATGAAATTGAATTCATGCTTGACCAAAATCCAGCTCGCCTAAAGAAAAGCTACGAAGAATTGCTGGTCATTTTGAACAAGGCTTGCTCGTAAGGCTGTCAGGGGGCTAGGAGGGCTGCGGTATGGAAAAAACTAGCGTTATGCGCTATAATTAAACTATGGCAAATTTAAGGCTATATCATGGAAGCAACCAGATTGTAGAAAAACCCGCTCTCATTGTTCAGAATCACACGCTTGATTTTGGTTACGGCTTTTACACAACGCTGAACGAAACGCAAGCGCAAAATTTCGCGCAAAAGGTTGTTGTCCGTAGAGGCGGCTTGCCTATTGTAAATGTATATTCACTGAATGAAAGCACTTTTAAGGATTGCTCGCTTTTGGAATTTAATTCTCCTAATGGGGCGTGGCTTGACTTTGTTTGCGAAAACAGGAGCGGAACTTACAATGGAAAAAAATATGATTTGATTCGCGGACCGGTGGCCAATGATGATGTTTACAGAACCGTGACATTGTATTTGAGCGGCTTGCTCTCGCGGTCCGCAACGCTGGACGCTCTAAAGGTAAGAAAACTTTACAACCAGATTGTTTTTGCGTCGGACAAGGCTTTGAGTTTTGTGGCGTTCCAATCAAGCTACGAGGTGAAAAATGGATAAAAATCAATTCGCGGCTTTTTTAGCCTGCGCTGTCGTTCCGCCAATTATGCAGCAGATTCAGCAAAAAGAAAATCAAAATACTTTGGAATTGATCAAAGATTTTTATCATTCAAAGGTTTACGCGCTTTTGGAAAACGAGGAGAGCAAGCTTTGGCATTACAGCCCGCTCACGCTTTGCAATATGTATTTGTCGGAACGTAAAAACGGTACAATCGATTTTCCCGAGGAAGCGGCATGAACGGAGCGCGGCAACTTTCAAAAGAGCAAACAGACTTTCTTGTTTACTGCATCGAAATGTATAAAAACAGATTCAACCTTTCGGGAGCGCAAACACAGGAACTGTTTTCCAAATCCGGCGCGGACGCTTACATCCTAAATAATTTTGAAGCGCTCCACACCACTGGTCTTGAATACACTTTGGACGACATTCATGGATTTATTGAGGGGAAGTAAAAGCCCCACCATTTTTGGCAGGGCTTTGTGGCATGAAAATGAAAGTCCTTTTTCTAAAATGCGTAATCAGGCAATCCCATTTTTAACAAAATACTTTTTGTTTTTAATGGAATTGGACATTTTTCAAAGCAACCGATTGCTGATGCCGGATTTGTCCTAAGGTCATTTCGTATTGTAGCCGCCGCAGCAAAGGCATTCATAATATCGCCAGCAACATCGTATTTGACGCTATTTTTTTTGAGATTTGCATCAGCTTTTTTTATTAAATCATCAAGTTTGTCAACTTCTGCAATAGGAACACCTGCAAAAATAATTTCTGAAAGTGATTCGCAATTTGCAAAAGCATACGCTCCAAATTTTTTCATTGTCGCTGGAATGCTAAGTTTTTTTAGTTTTTTGCAGTTTGCAAAAATATGTGGGCAAATGAAAGTGCATCCTTCTTCAAAAAAGACCTCTTCAAGTTCATCTGATAAAATAAATGCATTATCTTTTTGTTCCTTGCATTCCTCTACGTTAAAATACCCAAAAGGAGTGTGATAAGAGAATGACCAATCTTTATAGATGGACACTTTTTTTATTTTATTATGAGAAAAGGCGTCAAAACCTATTGAAATTTTTTGTTTTGGCAAATTGAGTTCTTTTATATTATTATAATTAAAAGCATTTGTGCCAATTTCCTCTATTTGAGACCCTTTTGCAAATGTTAGATTTTCTATGCCACAGTTTGAAAGCGCGTCATCTGCTATAGATTTTACGCTTTTAGGAATAGTAACATTCTTAAAGGATTTTTTTGATTGAGATTTCATTGAATAGATTTTTTCAACAGGAAGGCCTTCGATTTTTTCAGGAATTTCAAGATTGTCTACAGATTTTCCAAGGTAAGCGACAATAATGATGTTTCCTGTTTTGCTCAGTTGGTATGCATACAAGTCATTTCTTAGAGAAGAATCGATTAGTTCTTTAAACTTAGCTTCTTCTGCTTTAGATATTAAAAGTTGACCAAGTTTTGAATTTTCTTCTTTCGAACTATCGAGCGAAATTTGTGGAACAAGAATTCCGTCGTAAACTCTCGCCACACAACCTTCTATTTTTTTATGAGATATTATAAGAATGCTGTCAAAAGACGATATGTCATATCTTCTTATTGCAATTGATTTTTGAGGAATAAAAGAATTTCCTTGGATTTTAAATACGCTTCCTTGTTTGTCCAGACGGTTGAAATATAGTTCATCAGCAAGTTTCTCAATATCAAAATTTTCAGACTCATTCTTTAATAGTACGAGATATTCTCCACTATCGTCAAAACTTGCCGTTTTAGCAATTTTCTTTCTTTTTGCGTTGACATTTGAAATTTCAAATCCCCATTCAGTTTCTGTCACTTGCAAAGGAACTTCCTTTGCAAATGCTGCAACAGTCATCATCAGCATAATCGCCAATCCAACAATCTTTTTCATAAAATACCTCCAAAATGTTTTTGTAAATATTACTTTATGACAATCTCATTTAGTGAGATTGTGTCTTTTTCTCCTCGTAGACGGTTAAGAGAAGACAGTCAAATTCTTTTGTTGAAAGCGATATTTCATATTTTTCTTTAATCGTTTCTATACACTTCAGGCATTTTAAGTAAAACAATATATATTCGTTTGATTCCTTAAATTTTCTATATGGTTTTGAATCATTACTATTTAACTTTTCTGGCAAAGCCAATATCGCTAAGACATCCGATATGGCGCTTTTTGCGCGTGAATCCATAATAAAAAATGCATCGGGTTTGTGAAAATGAAGATATTTTGACGCAAGCGATTTGTTGGATTTTCCTGATATTTTGGAAAAGAATTCTAGAGTTAAATTATATGCAAAAAATATTTTGTATAAGTCTTTATGCTCGGTTATATTTTTTAAGGCATCGTCTATCTTTTTTCCATACTTTTCTTTTTCGAATATTTTTGGAATCCTGTCTTCATAAATTGATTCACCTTTTTTTAATTGAACGCCTCGCTCTATGGCCGCCGCATAAGAGCGTCCAATTAAAAATAATTTTGAAACTGTTTCAGACGCATTTTTATGCAATGGATATTCTTTGCACATTTTATACAAAGTGCCATCGCTTACGCTCCAAAAGGCCTTCAATTTTTGCGACTTTTCAATAAGGTTTTTAAGATTTCTCATCATTTTTACTCTCTTTTCACTATGTTTTATATCTATATTGAGTTCTAAAACATTGTTTTGAACTTTATTATAAAACATTTATACTATTTTTGTCAAATGTTTAATCTGAAAATAAATATTATAAATATGTTTCAAAAATAGGTAAAAACTTCATATTTAGTTTATGAATCTGAAAGAAATTTTTATCAATAATTTGAAGTTCTATCGCAAGCAAAAAGGGTTGACACAGAATGATCTTACGCTTGCGATTGATAAAAGCTATAATTACATAAACAGCGTTGAGCAGGGGAAAATCGCTCCATCATTTGATGTTATTCAAAGTATTTGCGATATTTTGGAAATAAAGGCAGCTTGGCTTTTTGATGAGAACGCTTCCCCAGAAAATGTAAAGACTTTTAGCAAAGAGGAATATATCTCGGGCATTTCCGACAAACTTTTTGCAAAGCTTAAAAAGGCCATTTCTTCTGAAATCCGTAGCTGCTTAAAGTAAGCCAGTTTTTTGCGCGCAACGCGCATGATTCAACGTTCTCATCTCTTATCTATTTCCTAAATCCTTGAAAAATTTTTGTTCACGGTGTATTCTATATCCATGACCACAAATGTAGCGCTCGCAAAATGCGACGAATACGACTTTGATAAAGTTTACGCCGCTCTGAAAAAAATCACTCAATTGGTTCCTCCTCCGGACCCTCGCGGCAAAACTGTTTTAATCAAGCCCAATATTCTTTATCCCAAAAAACCGGAAGACTGCGTTTGCACGCATCCAGTTGTTGTCGGCGCTCTTGTAAAAATTTTTGTTGAGTTGGGAGCAAAAAAAGTTTTGGTTGGAGAGTCGCCTGCTGTTGCCGGCTCAACTTCTTCCGCAAAGGCTACAGGCAATTTTGAACAAGTACAAAAAAATGGCGGCGAGTGGGCTGACTTTCACGACAAGATTCAAGTTGAATGTCCTGAAGGAAAATCCGCCCACGTGTTTGAATTCGCAAGTCCATTTAAGGAAGCCGACATTCTTGTAAGCGCGGCGAAATTAAAAAGCCATCAATTGATGAAGTACACTGGCGCGATGAAAAATCTTTTTGGCTTGATGATAGGTTTGGAAAAAGCCCAGTGTCACTATCGTTTTTCAAATCAAAAAGATTTTGGCGTGTTTTTGACAGACCTAAATCTTGCGGCAAAAGCGCAATACGCGGTTATGGACGCAATTGTCGGAATGGACGGTCCTGGCGGCCCAGGTTCTGGCGATCCGATAGACTTAGGCTTTTTGGCTGCCAGCGACAATATTCTTGCGCTTGATTGGATTTGTTCAAGCTTGGTCGGCTACAATCCTTTTGTGGTGGAAAATTTGCGCGACGCCTTAGAAAGAAAAGTTTGGCTTGATTCCCCGGAACAAATAAAAGTTTTAGGCGCTTCGTTTGAAGAATGCGCAAACAAAAAATTCCGCATCGTAAAAAACGGCTCCGAAACTTTTTCCGCGATGCTTCCCGGTTGGCTTGCTCCAATCGCTAAATTCGCGCTTACACGAACTCCTC
>JAILBY010000014.1 GCA_024680655.1 Clostridiales bacterium
CCTTTATTGTGCAATTTGCAATTATTTTTGATTAAAATATTGACAAATCTGATAAAGCGTTTTATAATAGAGTTGAGGTTAGCGATTGCTAACCTTATAAAAATAAATTAGAGTTAGCTTATGCTAATTCTGTGGATTGAGGGGTTGCTATTATGAAAATAGTTGAAATGAAGAATGTCACCAGAAAATATGTTGTAGGTGACCATGAGCAAAAGGCTCTCAACGATGTCAGCCTTTCTCTTGAAAAAGGCAAAATGATTGTTATTCTTGGTCCAAGCGGTGCTGGTAAAAGCACTATGCTCAACTTACTCGGCGGACTTGACAGCCCTACAAGTGGCACAATCATTGTTGACGGGCAAGATATATCAACGCTTAGTGCAAACGAGCTTGCAGATTATCGTGCCTCAAAGGTAGGCTTTGTCTTCCAGTCTTATAACCTTATCCCTACCCTTACAGTTGAGGAAAATGTATCTCTTGTAAAAGAGATTGCTCCAAACGCAAAGCCAGCCGAAGAAATGCTTGAAGCTGTCGGACTTGCCGACCATATGAAAAAATTTCCGTCAGAGCTTTCAGGCGGTGAACAGCAAAGAGTATCAATAGCAAGAGCTCTTGCAAAAAATCCTGAAATTCTGCTCTGCGATGAGCCAACAGGTGCACTTGATTCAGAAACGGGTATTCTTGTACTGAAAACATTACTCGATATGGCAAAAACCTACGGCAAAACAATAATAGTTGTTACTCACAACCAGAATATAGCAAAAATTGCCGATACTGTTATCAATGTAAAAAGCGGTAAAATCAAATCTTTTGAAAACAATGAAAATCCGCTTGCTGTGGAAGAGGTGGATTGGTAATGATGTTAAAAAAGCTTTTCCGCACAATAGGAAAATATCGTGCTCAATTTATCTCAATGATAATTATGGTTGCATTAGGTCTTGGTATTTTTGTCGGCTTCAATATGGAATGGTATAACATAGACAAAAATACAAGCGATTTCCTAAACAAAACAAATTTTTCCGATTTCAGAATTATGTCTGAAAAAGGCTTCTCAGCAGATGATTTAAAAAAGATTTCACAATTAGACGGAGTTGATGAAGCTACACGCTATCTGTCAGTTTTAACCCAGGTTGAAAATTCAGACGATAAAATTTCTCTTACAGTAACTGAAAATGAAAAGGTATCATTTTTCCTTGTTACATCAGGCGAAAGCTATGATAAGGAAAGCAAAGACGGTATATGGATTTCAGACAGATACGCTGAAAAGAACAATCTTAAACTTAACGATGAAATCACTCTGCAATATAAAAACATAAACATAACAGGAAAAATCAAAGGCTTGATTAAATCGGGCGAATATATGATTTGTGTACCTGATTCAACACAACTTATGCCAGACTTTGAAACCTATGGTTTTGCTTTCATTTCACCTGCTATGCTTAAAAATGCACTCGGTACAGAGTTCTATACACAGATAAATGTACTTTCAGATTTAAACAAAAAGGATTTTACTGAAAAGGTTACAGATGCATTAGGTCAAACTCTTCCTATCGTTTCAAAAGACGATACTATTTCCTATTCAGAAGCTCATGGCGAATCTGAGGAAGGCAAGACTTTCGGCTCTATCCTCCCTGTAATCTTCCTTACTATTGCAATACTCACAATGGTAACAACTATGCACAGAATAACTGCTTCTGAAAAAACACAAATCGGTACACTCAAAGCACTCGGATTTCACGATAGCAGAATAACCTTCCACTATTCTTCCTTTGCACTTATAATCGGTATTATCGGTACAATATTAGGAATAGCTATCGGCTATCTTCTCTGCTGGTTTATACTTAACCCTAAGGGTGCTATGGGCACATATATCGATATGGATAGCTGGGGTTTACATATACCTACTTTTGTATGGATAGTTCTTGCAGTAGTTGATTTGTTCCTTTTGATGATAGGCTTCCTTTCAGTACGCTCTATGCTTAAAGGAACAGCGGCTGACGCTTTAAGACCGTACACACCTAAAAAAATGCGTAATCTTTTAATTGAAAAACTTGCAATATGGAAAAAGGTCAAGTTTGGTTCTAAATGGAATCTTCGTGACAGCTTACGCCATAAAGCAAGAAGTGCGATGACTCTTTTTGGAATAATCGGTTGTATGATACTTCTTGTTTCTTCTTTCGGTATCAAAGACTCTATGGATGATTTCATTCAGACCTTTTACAATGATTCTATCAAATACGCAAACCGTGTTAATCTTGATACTGAAACAATAACAAAGGAAGATATTGAAAGCCTTACAGATAAATACAAAGCCGACCGTATGGCAAAATCAGCCGTACAAATTGACGGCGATTCTTATTCTCTTGAAATCTATAACATAAAAAATGGTCTTGTTCAATTTATAAATTCAGACCAAAGCTTTTTAACGCTTCAAGACGACGGAGTTTATATCTGTGAAAGAATAGCCCGTAAGTTCAATTTAAAAGTTGGCGATTCTCTTACTTTCTCACCTTACGGCGAAAAGAAAGATTATACAGTTAAGGTTGCAGGTATAATGTGCAGCCTTACTGAAAGCATAGCCTTAACAGAAAACTTTGCAAACAAAATAGACTATGATTTTACAACAAGCGTTCTCTTTACAAACGAAACAAGCTTTGAGCAAGACAGCAGAATACTCAACACTCAGTCAAAGCAGGCTATTATGGACTCCTTTGATACATTTATGGAAATTATGCTCCTTATGATTTTCTTACTTGTAATCGCCGCCGTAATACTCGGCATTGTTGTTCTTTATAACCTCGGCGTTATGAGTTACACAGAGCGTTACAGAGAAATGGCAACGCTTAAAGTAATAGGCTTCAAAGACAGTCAGATAGGCAAATTGCTTATAAGTCAGAATATATGGCTTACAGTAATCGGTATAATAATAGGCATACCTTCTGCAATCGGCGTGCTCAAATATCTGATTGTTGCACTCGCTTCCGATTATGAATTAAGCCTTTACATCAGTTGGAAAAGCTATCTTATAAGTATCCTTATAACCTTTGGCGTTTCCTTGGTCGTAGGTCTTATGATTTCAAGGAAGAACAAAAAAATTGATATGGTTGAAGCTTTGAAAATACCAGAATAACCTCTTTATTTTAATTTTTCTTCTCTAAAAAAGTATCCGTACCAAAAGGCACGGATACTTTTGCTTTTATTTATAATTTTGATTTTTATAAACACATTCTATATATTTTTTCGGTATCTTCTATCGAAAGAACAGTAAAGCCATTAATCTGCCCTAATCTTCCGCAAGCATTCTTTGCCATAGTTGCAAGATTGCTTTCGTCAATTCCTAAATCGCTCAATTTTGATTTAAGTCCAAGAGTATCAAAGAAAAATTCTTCAAGGCAGTCAAGAGCCTTTTCAGCACCCTCTATAAGTGAAAGCTTTTCATCAACGCCAAAAACATTTACGCCGAAACGCTTTATCCTCGGTGCAGTCTGCTCGTTGAGAATATATCTCAACCATCTCGGTATTATTATCGCAAGACCGTGACCGTGAGTAATATCATAAAATGCAGAAAGTTCGTGTTCAAATCTATGGCAAATTGCGTCCTGCGAAAGTCCATCATAAAGGAAGCCGTTCAATGCCCAAGAAGAAGCCCACATAAGATTTGCTCTTGCATCATAATCATCAGGCTTTTCCAACGCAACGGGTGCAAACTTCACAACAGTTTTAAGCACCTCTTCCTGAATTCTCAAAAGCATATCCATTTCATCTTTATTGCTGAAATAAGCATTATCAAAAATGTGCGACATAATATCAACCGCACCGCAAGCCGTCTGATAAGCACTTACAGAATATGTTGCAGTCGGGTCAAGGAAAGAAACCTTGCAACGCAAATCGGGACCAAAAATAGTCCATTTTTTGTTTAACTCTGTATTGCTTATTACTGCCCCTACATCCATTTCAGAGCCTGTCGCCGAAAGAGTAAGGACGCTCATTATCGGCAGATTTTCATCAACAACTGCTTTTCTTGAAATCAAGTCCCAGCAATCATCACCATCATATTTTGCAGTTATTGCAATAGTTTTTGCACTGTCAATAACTGAACCGCCACCAACGGCAAGAACAACATCAATTCCATTTTCCTTGCAGATTTTTGCACCCTTGTTTACCGTTGTATGCCTTGGATTAGGCTCAACGCCTGCAAGTTCAAATATCTGCAAATCAGCCTTTTTTAATTCGGCTATAACTCTATCATAAAGTCCTGTTTTCTTGATAGAGCCACCGCCATAGACAAGCAAAACCTTTTTGCCAAACTTCAATGCCTCTTCGCCAAGATGGCAAAGCTGTTCTCTGCCAAAATACACCTTTGTAGGATTATAAAAAACAAAATTTTCCATAGTTCAAAAAGTGCTACGCACCTTCTCCTTTCAAAAAATTATATTATTTCTTATACTGCTCGCCTGCCAAGACATAATTATTGTTTATCTCTTCGCCAAAGCCGTTACAGTATCTGCAAAAATCAAGATAGCCCTTTTCAAAATAGCCTAAACTGAATTTGCCTATAACATCTGCTTTTTCTTTGAAATCCATAGTTTGCAATTCTTTTAAATCAATAAAATCCTTTGAATTTTCACTATTGTATATTCCGCCTATCTCGGCAAAACATCTTGGAACACAATAATACAATTTACTGTCAATAAGATTTTGACAAAGCAAAGAGCATTTTTCAAAGCGATTTCTATACTCGCTTTCTTCCGTACCCTTTAAAATTTCAGGATTGCCTAAATCAAACCATCTTTCTTCATAGGACTGCCCGAAATTATTGTTAAGAGTATAGTTTATATTATATTTATCAAGCAATTCGGGCAAGACAAGCTTTTTATCCTTGACTGCCGAAGAATAATCGCTTATAAGGAAACGAAGATTTTTTATCTTTGCAAGTCTTTCAAGCGTTTTCTCGCTTTGAGGCTTTAACAAACCATTTGAAAAAAGTTGAAGTTCGCAATATCTGTCGCTGTAATTTTTATCAATATATTCACAAATATCGGCAAGCTCTTTGTAAAGCATTGTTTCGCCACCAACAGGCACAATGTTATAGACAAAATCATAGATTTTAAAATAATTATCTATGCTTTCAATAACATTTTCTGGCGTGTTATACCTTAACTTCTTTACATAAGGTGTAAACTGCGTACACGCCCTGCATTTAAGATTACAATGTGTAAGTAAAATCACATTACACGCACTTGCAAAAAATTTGTTTTTATATTCAGCACCCCAGATACACATAAGGTCAAAGCTTGAAATTATGTTTTCTGCTTTAATTCCATAGCTTAAAAGTACGCCCTTTATTTCAGTGAAAAATTCACAGCTCGGTGCTACTATGATTTTCTTATTCTTTTTATCACTTTCATCAAGAGAATTCAGATAATCGTAGGAATATATTTTGTAATTTTCGGCATTTATATTTTTAGCATTTTTATCAAGGCAGAATTCGATTTTTAATTCTGGAAAAAGCTTGATAAATCCTCTGAAATTTCTGCCTATTCCGCATACGATATATTCATCATCAATTTTAAATTTTTCTAACACATAATTTTTATAATCTTCAAAAGAAGAAAAATTTGAATTTTTCATTTTTTACTCCATTAAAGCTGAATTGCCGCTGGTACTTCTGGGCAATCATAAGGCATATCGCACCTTTTACAGCCCTCTGTATATTTTAGATTTTCAAAGGCTTCAAGAGCCTCTCCCATCTTTTCAGGCGGTGTTTTTTCAAGGTCGATATATTCGCCCTCTTTATATTCCATAAAGCCTTGAATTATACCAGCGTACTGGTGTGGACATCTGTAAAGAATTCCGTTAAACGCTCTGTGACAATTATAGCAAAAGCAATTTGCCGCATTACGCTCGGTTTCCTCGTCGCTTCTGCCTCTGTCGTGAAAATCGCCCCAGTCCGTCCACATCTTGCTTTCGCTGAAAACATAATCAATATTATCGGCTTTTAGCATCTCACGCAATTGAGTAATATTGTCAGCAAGCTTTCCGTCAACCTGTCCCATATAATTTGAAAAGGTCAGAACAACTCTTGGATTTTTCAAAAGCTCACGCATATCTTCCTTTGGCACTACCGTACCATTGGTAAAGATTTTAACATAACCCACATTTTCAATTTCAAGTAACCCTTTTACAACCTCTGCAAGTTCTGGGTGCAAAAACGGCTCTCCGCCGATAAGTTCAATATATCTGATAAATTCAGACGCTTGTGCTATTTTTGTGCAGTCGGCTATAATCTGCTCTTTTTTTGCAAAAGTCTTATTTTTCATATAAGGCACGTGCTCGCAACAATGCTTACAGTTAAGCGTACAATACTGCCCCATTATATAGCCGAACCAGTCAAATTTCTTGCTCAAAGTGATATTTCTTTCTTGCGGAAGCTTTGCTATTTTCTTCAAATATCTTTCATATATGCCACAGCACTTTGTTTCAGCACCGCAATTAAGACAATTCACAATATTAAACGGCTCGCCGTTTCTCAACTTCTTTTCGCATTTTGTATAGTTGAGCATATTTGTAACATCAGCACCGATTTCTATAACATTTGCATCGGGCAAAAATTTTTCTATATTCTGATAAGTTTCATTATTAAAATTTCTTATAACATAAGCGTTTATTGCAATAATCACAACGCTGTTTTGAGCGTCAAGCTCTTTAAGCTTTTCGGGCGGAAAAACCTTGCAGTTATGAACTTCTTTTATAACATCAAATTTTCTGTCAACTATAAACTCAGGTGTTATTCCGTGCTCCTTCAACGCCAAAGTCAAGGTAGAGCCTGCCGCTCCACCGCCATATATAACAATATTTTTTTGTGAAAGAAAATCAGTTATTTTTTTACAGTTTTCCAACTTCAAATCTGTATTTTCAACATTTTTGAAATTTTCAATTTCTTCTCCAAAAATTATATTCATAATTATCTCCTCAACAAAAAGTATATTTCAATTATAACAATAATAAAGGAAAAAGCAAAGATTTTTTTATAAAAAAAGATATAAAACAAAGCTTTTACTTAAAGCCTCGCCTTATATCTTTAATACTACTTATTCCTCTCAAACCTTTTTCTGAGATTTTCAAGTGCCTTCTTCTCTATTCTTGAAACATAGCTTCTTGAAATGCCGAGTTCGTTTGCAACCTCTCTTTGTGTAAGA
>JAILBY010000058.1 GCA_024680655.1 Clostridiales bacterium
GATTATTTTTTAAATGTATGTAAGTGCTAATTTTTGTTGCAAAAATCAGCACTTTTTTTGCACTCTTTTTTTTGACTTTCAATATAATCAATGTTATAATATTTGCTATGTGATTAACAACAAATTCAGATAAAAAAATTCTTTTAAAGACAAGGAATGTAAAAATTTTTGGAGGAGAATTATGGACACGAAGTATATTTTTGTCACAGGTGGCGTTGTCAGCGGTCTTGGCAAAGGAATTACCGCCGCAAGTCTTGGCAGACTTTTAAAAGCAAGAGGTCTTAAAGTTACAGTTATGAAGCTTGACCCTTATCTTAACATTGACCCGGGTACTATGAACCCTATTCAGCACGGTGAGGTTTTTGTTACTGACGACGGTGCTGAAACTGACCTTGACTTAGGACACTATGAACGCTTTATTGACGAAAGTCTTTCACAGAACAGTAACCTTACATCAGGCAGAGTTTACCATACAGTTATTTCAAATGAGCGTAAAGGTGTTTATGGCGGACAGACTATTCAGGTTATCCCTCATATCACAAATGAAATAAAGAGAAGAATAGGCTTGCACAATGGCACTGCTGATGTTGTTTTCGTTGAAATCGGCGGTACTGTTGGTGATATTGAAAGCTTGCCTTTCCTTGAAGCAATACGCCAGTTCGCACAGGAACACGGCGAGGAAAATTGTATGTTTATCCATGTTACTCTTATTCCTTTCCTTGGTGCTTCAATGGAGCTTAAAACAAAGCCTACTCAGCACAGCGTTAAGGAATTGCTTAGTATCGGTATCCGTCCTGATGTTATCGTTTGCCGTACAGAGCATCCTATTGATGATAATATCAAGGCAAAAATTGCTCTTTTCTGTAATGTTCCAAAGGATTGCGTTATAGAAAACAGAGATATGCCAAGCCTTTATGAAATTCCTTTTGCTCTTGAAGACGAAGGTCTTGCAAGAATAACAATAAGACATCTCGGTCTTAAATGCGGCGAACCTGACCTTGCCGACTGGCACAAGATGGTTGACAGCCTTAAAGAACCGAAAAACAGTGTAAGAATTGCACTTGTTGGTAAATATGTTGAACTTCACGACTCTTATTTGAGCGTTGCCGAAGCCTTAAAGCACGGCGGTATCCCATCTGAAACAGAGGTTAAGATAGATTGGGTTGACAGCGAAAAGATTACCGAAAAGAATGTTGAAAAGATACTCGGCAAGGCTGACGGCATACTTGTTCCTGGCGGCTTTGGTTCAAGAGGTATTGACGGTAAAATCCTTGCTGCAAAATATGCCCGTGAAAACAAAATCCCTTATCTTGGAATTTGCCTCGGTTTGCAGATTGCAGTTATTGAATTTGCAAGAAATGTTCTTGGTCTTAAAGGTGCAAACACAACCGAAATTGATCCTGATACAGAATATCCTGTTATCGACCTTATGCCTGACCAGAGAGGTGTTACTGATATGGGTGGCACAATGCGTCTTGGTCAGTATCCTTGTACCTTGCAGGACGGCACAAAGGCTTATGCGGCTTATGGTCAGCAGCTTATATATGAACGCCATCGTCACCGTTTTGAAGTAAACAACGATTTCAGAGAGGCTTTTGAAAAAGCAGGTATGGTGCTTTGCGGCGTTTCTCCTGATAAATATATAGTTGAAATGATAGAAATAAAAGACCATCCTTGGTTTGTTGCTTCTCAGGCTCACCCTGAATTCAAATCAAGACCTAACAAGCCACATCCATTGTTCCTCGGCTTTGTTGAGGCTTCACTCAAAAACAAAAAAAGTAAATAATCACTTTTCAGCAGTTTTATTTTAGAAATAGAACTGCTGATTTTTTGTTGTTTTGTTTGCATTGTATATTTTTGACAAGAAAACAAGGCTATGTTTGTAAATTTAGTACCTTGTATTATACAGTAGTTTGTGATATTCTGTACTCGTAATAAGACAGAACTGATCAATCTGACTTATTAACAAAACACTATTGAGGTGATTAAATGAATACTCAATTAAAAAAAGGTGTTTTAGAGCTTTGCGTTCTATCTTTACTGAAAAGCGGTGACAAATACGGCTATGAATTAGCCGAAAGTATCAGTAAAGAAATCGCTATCTCAGAAGGAACGATTTATCCTATATTAAGAAGACTTCGTGACGAGGGGTGCTTTGAAGTCTATCTTAGAGAATCAAGCTCTGGCCCGCCAAGGAAATATTACAAAATAACTCCCCACGGGCTTGAAATTCAAGAACAACTTTTTTCGGAATGGTCAAAACTAACGGCCAGAGTGTCAAATTTAATTGGAGGGAATTAAAAATGAATAAAAATGATTACTTGAATGAATTCAGCAGTCAGCTTTCATCATTAGACTATCAGTCAAAGCAAGATATAATCTCTGATTTTGAAGAACATTTTTCAATAGGTCTTTCTTCTGGCAAAACAGAAGAACAAATCTGTGCGGAATTAGGTAACCCTATTGAAAACGCTCGTCAATATCTTTCAGGTGAAAAGAAGGTAACCTTTGTTCATGCTAACAAAACAGCTAACAGTGCAACAACAGCTGCACCATACAGCAATACAGGTTACAATTCACCTTACAATCCTTCTCAGCAGGCAAATATTCCGCCAAGAACAAACTCAACCTATACTCTTCTTTTTGCTCTTGCAATAATAATCGGAATATTTTTCTCATTCCCTGTTTCTTTTGGCTTCATCTGTGCAGGAATAGGCATTTGTGTCGCTGCTGGCGTTACAGGTGCAATGTTTACATCACCTGCGTTAATTGCATTCTTTATTAGCCTTGCCGTACTTTTCGTATTATCAGGCATAATTTTAACAATGCTTAATTGCTGGCTTATAAAAATATGCAATCGCAAAAGATATACAGCGGCTTAAAGGAGGAGTAGAAAATGAAAAAATGCTTAATTGCTTTGGCAATACTTTGGGGTGTGGCTTTAATCGCTACGATGTCACTTGCAGGCTATGTCGGAACATCAGTTTTAAAGGATGTAGTGCAGGATAACTTTTCATTATTTAAAGATGGTTCATTCTTAGGTGAAACGGGCTCAACGCTTATAAAAGAGTCAAATCTTGTTAAAGAAAACTCTTATAATCTTCCTGTTCAAAACGGCTTGCCACTTGCAATTGATGTTGATATGGCAGATGTTAATATACTTAAATCAACAGACGGTCAGGCAAAGGTTGTTGTAAAGGAATACTCAAAGAACAAAGATACCTATCAGACTGTTCACAACATCAGCATAGGTCTTAACGAAACAGTTCCTACAATAAAATGCACACTTGACACATCAGAAAACGGTTATTCAACTGACAAAATGAAAAATTATGTAGTTCTCAATATATATCTTCCAGAAAACATAGGCTTGAATAATCTTGATATGGTAGCAGATTTTGCTTCTTTTGATATATCAACTGATTTAAAATGTGCAAACTTAAAATTGACCTCTAATTTCTCAAACTTTAATTTCTCAAATGTTACCGTTGAAAACTCTGCAAAAATAGATGCTGATTATTCTAATATTGAATTCAATAAGCTTTCAGCAGATAATTTAACATCAAACTTCTCTTTCTCAAATGCAAAGTTTGGCTCTGAAACAGCTTTTGTAAGCAAAGCAGACCTTTCAGGTTCTTTCTCTACAATCACTATGAAGCTTGAAAGAAGTCAGAGCGGTTATACAGTCAATGTTTCTCAGGACTCAAATGCTGATATTGATGATGATTTTGAAAAAGAGAGCAACAATCTTTACAAGCTCAATGATGGCAAATGTATAGTAAGTGCTAATTTGGATATGTCAACATTAGAAATAAAATAAAAGTTTTACAAAGATTTAAAGAAAAAAAGCTATCCCTCTTACTTCGGAGCGGATAGCTTTTTATTATCTTAGCAAAAAAGGAATTAAGGCTTTTAACCTTAATTCCTTTTATTTTTCTTTAAATTCAACAATACCTTTCATTGGAATCAGAACTGTAACCTGCTCAATCGTAATTAAAAAGCAGGATATAAAGCCTGAAATGAAATTTGAAAAAACTTCTTCAATCAATTTTGCAATAAAGCAATAAATCCAAGTGTTAAAAAGAGTAAGTGCAATAGTAATAAATAAAAACAATGGTACTGTTATTTTTGCATTTTGTTCAAGCCTTTTTCCGCCTTTTCTTTTTTTCAAAATAAGCACTGTATATAAAATAACTAAATTCAAAACACTTGAAAGCAGAAAAGGTAAAAATGTTTCCCAGATAGAATTGCCTTCACCAACGCTTTCTTCGTTGAAAATAACGCCCAAAAACATCGGCAGTTCTGTTTTGCTTTTTGAAAATAAAATGAAAAACAAAACAAAGAATATCATCTGAAAAACAACAGCAGATATGAATGCTATTGTATTTTCATTTGGCATTTTCTTTGCACTATCCTTTTTCTTATCAACCATATCCTATACCTCAAAAGCGATACAAAAAGTGCAGCCAGATTTTGACTGCACTCTTATATGTATTGCTAAAAATTATTCAGCGTCTTTTGTTGCTTCTGCATTTTTATCAGCAGCAGCTTCGCCGTCTTCCTTCTTTTCTCTCAAAAGAACGAATTTTTCCATTGGGAAGAGAACAAGCATCTGAACAAAACCAGCAGCCATAGCAGCAATAAGTCTTGCAAGACCGGCAAGTTTTGGAAGGTTAGAACAGATAAGACCGAAAATCCAGCCCTGCAACCAAGTTGAGAAGAGGATTAAGCAAATCATAAGGATTATATAAATAACAAAGCAATATGTAGGTGCATCTGATTTGAATGTTGTCTTCTTATTCTGAATGTAACCATAGATATTAGCAATAAGGTTAGAAAGCAAGAAAGGAAGAACATAACCCCAAGTAATAATACCTGTGAGTGTAGGAAGACCATTCTGTGAGATAATGTTTGCATCAAGAACATACTTTGTGATATCCTTTAATACTTTTGGGTCAACAGCACTTAAAGTTGTTGCTTCGCCGATATCAAAGATTGTGTTCGGATTGAAAATAACTTGAAGAAAATGTGGAAGTGCAGTTTGAATTTTGTCGAATATAAATGGTAAAAGATAAGCGAGAACTAATTGAATGATAGTAACAAGTCCTGAAACTACTACGAACTTAACTATCTGCCAAATAGTTTTCATAAGTGAACCTTTTTCCTCAGCAGCACTGTCAAGGCCACCGAGAGAAATCTTTTTCTTTTCGTCTGCCATAATTGAGAAATCTCCTTTATTAAAAAACTGTGTATAAAAATAATATCATAGCAATTTTTAAAAAGCAACAAAAAAACTCTTATTTGTAAAAAAATAATATACAAACTTTTCCTATTGTTTTTGGCTTTTTCTACTGCTTAATCTTTCTCAAAAAAAGACGGGCTGAAAAATTCAGTCCGTCTTGTGCCGCTTGACGACAGTTTAAACTGTTTTCGGCAGCGTGCTTTTATTGTTCAGTTTTGCCCATAGCTT
This sequence comes from Clostridiales bacterium, assembly GCA_024680655.1. Classification (GTDB taxonomy): domain Bacteria; phylum Bacillota; class Clostridia; order Oscillospirales; family Acutalibacteraceae; genus UMGS263. The sequence continues at coordinate 5,471 of JAILBY010000058.1, forward strand.
CAAGAGGGTCAACAAGCGTAGAGCCTATTTCAATAGTAAGATGAAGATGATAGCCTTCATCCTGCTCGCAAGGAATTACATCAACTGCACCTATAACAGAATTTATCGCAACCTTATCCCCTGCTTTTACCTGTGCTTCGCTTTGAAGTCCGCAATATTTTGCAACCAAACCAGCACCGTGGTCTATCTCAACAACATTTCCCCAAAGTGCATCGGAATAAACGCTCAGCACAATGCCATCATTTATAGCCTTTACCTGCGTGCCTTTATCGGCTTGAAAATCTATTCCGTCGTGAGTTCGCCAATCGTCCATAGTTTTTGAATAGACAAGCTCACCATCGCTGTAATCTTTTATAACTGCACCGCTTACGGGATAAACATAAAGGCTTTCAAAAGGCTTGTTGGTATCCTGACTTTCCATAGTGGTAGTTTCTGCCGTAGTGGTTTCAGAGCGTGTATCCTTTTCGTTTTCCACTCTTTTATTTACTGCCTGTTCTTCTTGCGTCTGCTTTTGCGTAGTTTCACTATAAGCGGTTGTTTGCTTTTCCTTTAATTTATTCTCTGCTTTAACTGTACTGCTTATCACTCCCCAAGTGCCAGCACCTATTGCAGAAATGCAGAGAAACAATGCTATATATAAACCCTTGCGTTTAAAGAATTCCTTTACTTTTGAATTTTTATTATCTTCATAATATGTCATAGTCAAAAGCACCTCCGCAATTATTTTGAACAGAAGAAGTTATTTTTATTCATTACTTGTTAATTAAATGGTTTTGTGCTATATTTAAAGTTAAGCGATATTAAAAAATAATTGATAATTTTTTTATGGGAGGGCTTCTGTGTGAAAACAGATATTGAAATTGCACTTGATGCCGATATGTTGCCTATTTCGGAAATTGCCGAAAAGTTAGGCATAAAAGAAGAAGAGCTTGAACCTTACGGAAGATATAAAGCAAAGCTTTCAGATAAGGTCTATAAACGCCTTGAAGCAAAGCCAAACGGCAAGCTTATTCTTGTTACAGCAATTAACCCTACACCTGCTGGCGAAGGTAAGACAACCACAACCGTCGGGTTAGGTCAGGCTATGGCTAAAATAAATAAAAATGCAATAATCGCTTTGCGTGAACCTTCATTAGGCCCTGTTTTTGGTGTAAAAGGCGGTGCAGCAGGCGGCGGATACGCTCAGGCTGTTCCTATGGACGATATAAATTTACATTTTACAGGCGATATGCACGCAATTACTGCTGCAAATAATCTTCTCTGTGCAATTATAGATAACCATATACAGCAGGGAAATGAACTTAACATCGACCAAAGAAGAATTCTTTTCAAGCGTTGTATGGATATGAATGACAGAGCATTGAGAAATGTTGTTGTCGGTCTTGGCGGAAAGGTCAACGGCGTTCCTCGTGAAGACCATTTTATAATAACAGTTGCAAGCGAGATTATGGCTATACTCTGCCTTGCTACTGATATTGACGATTTAAAGGACAGACTCGGCAATATCCTCGTAGCCTACGACTGTGACTCAAAGCCCGTTTATGCAAGAGAGTTAGGCGTTGTCGGCTCAATGGCAACTCTTTTAAAGGACGCTATAAAGCCTAACCTTGTTCAGACTCTTGAAAACACACCCGTTCTTATGCACGGCGGTCCGTTTGCAAATATTGCTCACGGCTGTAACTCAATTCAGGCAACAAAGTTAGGTCTTAAACTTGCCGATTACTGCATAACAGAGGCAGGCTTCGGCTCCGACCTCGGTGCTGAAAAATTCCTTGATATAAAATGCCGTTATGCTGGCTTCCACCCAGATACAATAGTTATTGTTGCGACTCTCCGAGCATTGAAATATAACGGCGGTGTACCAAAGGCAGATACTGCAAAGGAAAATGTATCCGCTTTGAAAAAAGGTCTTGTAAACTTGGGTGCTCATGTTGAAAATATGCGTAAATTCGGCGTTCCTGTTATTGTTGCTATAAACAAATTCGGCACAGATACTCAGGCTGAAATAGACGCTCTCAGTGAATATTGTGACAGCCTCAATGTAGAATATTCATTGAGTGAGGTTTTCGCAAAGGGTGGCGATGGTGCTATTGACCTTGCCGAAAAGGTTGTTAAGGCTTGCGAAGAGCCAAGCGACTTCAAGTTTATGTACGATACACAGATGAGCGTTAAAGAAAAAATTAACGCTATTGCAACTAAAATCTATGGTGCAGACGGTGTAAATTACACTGCTGCCGCTGAAAAAATGATTGCTGAAATTGAAACACTCGGTCAGGATAAATTGCCTGTTTGTATTGCAAAAACACAATATTCTCTTTCAGACAATCCTGCTCTTTTGGGCAGACCTGAAAATTTCAGCATAACAGTAAAAGAAGTCCGTCTTTCATCAGGTGCTGGCTTTATAGTTGTTCTTACAGGCGATATTATGGTTATGCCTGGCTTACCAAAAGAGCCTGCTGCAACTAAAATTGATATTGATTCAGACGGAAATATTTCTGGATTATTCTAATATAGGTTGGTTCGTTTTAATGAAGAAAAAGTTTTATTATCCCGTTGAAGTCCCTAAAATTCAACTGATAATATGGATTGCCGCACAGGTCGGAGTTTTTATCTGGGGTTCGGTTGAATTTTTGCACGGCAAAACAAGTGCATTTATACAGATGATATGGATTTTAATTTTCTCTCATCTCTGGGACTGCTTTCAGTTTTTCGGGCACGGTCGTTCCTTTATAGCAAAAATTGATGTCAAATCTCAGACTATTCTTACTATATTTATGTTCGTCGCATTAGTTCTTGGTTCAACCTTTAACCTTAACCACGAATTCAAGTATTTTGACGAATGTCTGCATTGTTTTTCAGGCGTTCTTGCCACTTGGGTAGGCTATGACTGGTGCGTTATTATGCAAGGTGAAAAGAAGCCCGTTCAGCCCGCTCTCGCAAGTATGTTTGCACTTGCATTCTCTATGACTATTGCAATAGGCTGGGAATTTTACGAGTTCTCTGTTGACAGACTTTACGGCTTTGCTGTTCAATGCAGTACACCTTATGTTGAAAACGGACTCATTGACACTATGACAGACCTTATAGCCTGTGCAACAGGCTCGGTTGTAACAATGCTTTTAACTGCTTTCTATAAGAACGGAATTATAGGAAAACACCGCAAGGAAATAAAGGCAAAGCGTCTTGAAGAAAAGAAGAAGTGGGAGCAATTCACTTCAATAGATGACGCAATCAAAAAATAACTCAAAAATTCTTTTTTGAACTAAAAAAAGCAGAGATGGTTTTCATCTCTGCTTTTAATTTTATCTTTTATTAGCTCCAAAAACTAATGCCAACAAGGTTCTGATTTAATTTATATTGCTTCTACTGTTTCTGATTTTGTTATACCGATATAATTTTCAAAATCTTCTATCGGCATAGGCTTTGCATAGTAGTAGCCCTGAGCCAAGTCACAGCCTATTTCCTTTAAGAAATCAGCGTGCTCCTGCGTTTCAACGCCCTCGGCAATAACCTCTATATCAAGCTCCTGAGCCAACTCAACTATCTTTTTAACTATAATCTTTGTTCGCTCTGTTTCAAAAGAGGACCTCAAAAAGCTACAATCAAGCTTGATTATATCAACGGGCAAGTCCTTTAAAAGACCAAGTGAAGAATAGCCTGCACCAAAATCGTCCATAGAAAGCATAAAGCCGATTTTCTGCAAATTGCTCATAACTCCGAGCAACACATCAACATTTTCAAAGGCTGTACTTTCAGTAATTTCAAGCTCGATATACTTTGACGGTATATCATACTTTTCTGCAATAGACTGTATTGTAGGAATAAAATTATCGTTTCTGAAATGAAGCTTTGACATATTTATTGAAACCAAAACAGGCTCTATTCCATTGTCAAGCCATTCACGCATTTTCTTGCAGACACATTCAAAAACATAGTAATCTATATTAACAACAAAGCCGTTCTTTTCAAAAAGAGGAATAAATTTGAAAGGCGGAATAAGACCTTTCTCTGGGTGCTTCCATCTTACAAGAGCCTCAGCACCAACTATTTTATTTTCTGCAAAGCTGTACTTTGGCTGATAATAAACAATAAATTCCTTATCTTTAAGTGCCTGATACATTGTTTCAGAAATCTCTTTTTCTTCAACCATCTTCTGACGCATTTGTTCATCATAGAACATTATTTCTGACTGACAACCACCCTTTATAAGACTGCGTGCAATACCTGCTCTGTCAAGCATAACATTAAAGGTGTTATCTTCTTCGTCCATATTGTAAACGCCTGCGTCAAAGATAAGATTATAACTATTATCTTCGGAAACAAAGGTCTTTTCAACAGCTTCAAAAATCTCAAAAAGTCTTTGTCTTGTTATTTTGTCGGACTCTTTTTTCATAATAACCACAAAATTATCAGCACTTATTCTTGCACAATACTCGTGCTTTACAAGGTGCTTTGCGGTAATGTTTGCAATAGCTTTAAGGACTCTGTTGCCCTCATCATAGCCGTGAATATCATTGAAAAATTTAAACTGGTCAACATCAAAAATAATAAAGGTATATTTGCTCTGTTTTTTCTTGTTTATAATTTTGGATACCTTGCTCTGTAAAAAGGTATAGCTCATCCTGCCTGTAATCGAATCTGTATAAGAAACACGAAGCTTTGATGATATTGATTCTATTATAAGAGAAGCAACTGCTATCAAAAAAACAAGTGCAGCAATAATTATTATATACCCTGTCACTTTGTTATTTGACAAAAAATCTGAAAAAACTTTAAGCATTATTTTTACATCACCTTTTTGTGTTTTTAAGGAACAGATACAATTATAAATCAAAAAAAATAGGGTTACAAGTGGCATAATAGTCAAATCGTGTTGTGCAGTTTAAAACTTTCAGAGGGTTTTATGTTTATTTTTACAATTCTTTTGAAAAAAAAGGCACATCTTGTGGTTTTTTCCTTTTCTATAACAGATTTCTAAAAAAATGCACAAAAAAACACTATGCAAATTTATACGCATAGTGTTTTGTTATTTGTTTTGTTCTTATTTTTATTCTTGGTCAGGCTTCTTTGTAAGCTTTATGCCCAAATCGTCAAGCTGTTGTTCATCAACAACTGACGGACATTCTGTCATAGGCTCAGAAGCGTTCTGTACCTTTGGATAAGCAACAACATCACGCAAGGTTTCGCAACCGAGCATCTGCATAACAAGTCGGTCAAGACCGATACCCATACCGCCGTGAGGTGGTGCACCAAATTTGAAAGCGTCTGTAAGATAGCCGAATTTCTGATAAGCCTCTTCGTCTGAAAGTCCGAGCAAAGAGAACATACGCTTTTGCAAATCAGGGTTTGTAATTCTTATTGAACCACTTGAAAGTTCAATACCGTTAAGAACAAGGTCGTATGCCTTTGCTCTTACGCTTGCCTTATCTGTTTCAAGATATTCTATACACTCGTCCATAGGTGCAGTAAACGGATGGTGCATAGCAACAAACTGACCAAGCTCCTCGTCCCAGTCAAAGAACGGGAATTCTGTAATCCAAAGAAGATTATAGCCCTTGCGTTCAATTTGAAGCTTATCTGCAACCTCGTTTCTTAAAGCACCCAAGGTTGAAAGAACTGTTGAATTCTTTGTATCGCCGACAATAAGTACAACATCGCCCTTTTGTGCATCGGCTTTTTTCAATATAGCGTTCATCTCATCTTCGCTTAAAAACTTTCCGAAGGAAGAAGAAATGCCGTCATCTGTCATTCTTACCCAAGCAAGTCCCTTTGCACCTATTCCCTTTACAAACTCAACAAGCTTGTCTATCTCTTTTCTTGAAAGCTTTGAAACAGCGTCTTTTGCAGTGATACCACGAACAGAGCCACCACCCTCAACAGCCGAGGTGAAAACGCCGAAGCCACAATTTTTAACTTCATCAGTCAAGTCGTAAAGTTCCATACCGAAGCGAGTATCAGGCTTATCAGAGCCAAAACGCTCCATAGCCTCTTTATATGTAAGGCGAGGCAAAGGAAGCTGAATATCAACATCAATAGCCTCTTTGAAAACTCTCTTCATAAAGCCTTCGCCGATTTCAAGAACATCTTCCATATCAACAAAAGACATTTCAAGGTCAATCTGTGTAAATTCAGGCTGACGGTCTGCTCTCAAATCCTCATCTCTGAAACAACGGGCAATCTGCATATATCTGTCAAAGCCTGCAACCATAGAAAGCTGTTTATAAAGCTGAGGTGACTGAGGCAAAGCATAGAATGTGCCATTATGAATTCTGCTCGGCACAAGGAAATCTCTTGCTCCCTCTGGTGTTGACTTGATAAGCATAGGAGTTTCAATTTCGATAAATCCGTTTTCGTCAAAATAATCTCTTGCAATTTTTGCGATTTTGTGACGCATTATTATATTTCTCTGCAAATCAGGTCTTCTTAAATCGAGGTAACGATATTTAAGACGAGTTAATTCGCTTGTCTGACAATTTTCAACGATTTCAAAAGGCGGTGTTTCGCTCTTTGAAAGCACTCTTAAATCGTTTACTTCAATTTCAATATCACCCGTAGGAATATCCTTATTCTTTGAAGAACGCTCACGCACAACGCCTTTTGCCATAAGCACAAATTCACTTCTGACAGTAAAAGCCTTGTCAAAAATCTCTTTATTTGTGTTCTCGTCAAAAGCAAGCTGAACCAAGCCCGTTCTATCTCTCAAATCGACAAAAATCAAAGCACCAAGGTCACGCTGACGCTGTACCCAGCCAGCAACTACAACCTCTTTGCCAACATCATTTATAGTAAAATCGGCACAATAATTAGTTCTTTTTAAACCATTCATAAAATCCATTACATCATACCTCCGAATAAACTGCTTAAATCTACACCCTGACCATCGCCCATAGTATTTTGTAAGTCTTTCATAGATTCATTTATACTCATTCTCATAAAGTTTTCAGAAAAATCTTCAAGAGAAATCTCTTCCTGGTCGCCTGTATCCATATTCTTTACAGTCGCCTTTCCCTTAACTATTTCATCTTCGCCCAAAACCATTGAGTATTGTGCGTTAAGCTTGTTAGCATACTTCATCTGTGCTTTGAGTGAGCGTCCTGCAATATCATAAAGCACGCTTGCACCATCGTAGCGAAGTTCATTTGCAAGAGCAAGTGCTTTTTTTGTTGCAACCTCGCCCATTGTTGCAATAAACAAATCAGGTCGTTGCTCCTCTGGGAAAGGTGTGCCCTGTGCTTCCATAAGAAGCATAAGTCTTTCCAAGCCCATAGCAAAGCCAAGTGACGGGATATGTGAGCCACCAAGCTCCTCAACAAGTCCATCATATCGTCCGCCACCGCAAACTGTTCCTTGTGCTCCGATTTCATCAGAAACAAATTCAAAAACAGTTCTTGTGTAATAATCAAGACCTCTTACTATGCGTGGATTGATAGTATAAGGTATTTCCATTATATCAAGATAACCCTTAACCGCCTCAAAATGCTCCTTACAATCATCACAAAGATAGTCAAGAATTGTAGGTGCATCCTTTGCTATTCCAGAGCAAACAGGACTTTTACAGTCAAGAATTCTCATCGGATTTCTTTCCATTCTGCCTCGGCAGGTTTCGCAAAGTTCATTTTCGTACTTTTTGAAATATTCCTTTAACGCATCATAATATTTCTGACGGCATTGAGGACAGCCGATTGAATTTATTTCAAGGTGAAGATTATTTATCTGCAATATATCAAAAATATTCTGTGCAAGTGATATAAGCTCTGCATCTGCAACTGGCTCGGCTGCACCAAGACATTCCACACCAAACTGATGGAATTCACGGAGTCTGCCAGCCTGAGGCTTTTCATAGCGATAGCAGGAAGTAAGGTAGCAAACCTTCTGTGGCAAAGGCTCGTTGTAAAGACCGTGTTCAAGGAATGAACGGACAGCACCCGCTGTACCCTCTGGTCTTAATGTTATTGAACGGTTACCCTTATCATTAAAGGTATACATTTCCTTTTGAACAACATCAGTTGTGTCACCAACGCCACGCTGAAAAAGCTCTGTATGTTCAAAAACCGGAGTCCTTATTTCCTTGTATCCAAAATTAAAAGCAGTTTCAAGCATTTGCTTTTCTATGTACTGCTGTTTATAGCTTTCATTCGGAAGTAAATCTTGTGTACCTCTGATAGCTTTTGTAATTAACGCCATTAAATAATCACCCTTAAAACATATTTATTGGGGACGACCGACGGGCCGCCCCCAACTGAAAATTTGATATTAAAATAATCAAGAACTATAATCAAGAATTCTTTGGATTAACAATATCACGCCAGTCTAAATCGCCTCTGTCAAGACCGTGAATAAGTGCTTCGGCAGTAGCAATATTTGTAGCAAGCGGAATGTTGTGAACATCACAAAGACGAATTAAATTAGCCTCGTTAGGCTCGTGAGGCTTTGGATTAAGCGGGTCACGGAAAAATAAAAGTAAATCTATTTCATTACAAGCAATTCTTGCAGCAATCTGTTGGTCACCGCCCTGAGAACCGCTCAAAAATTTCTGAATTTCCAAGCCTGTAGCTTCGTTAATCATCTTACCCGTTGTGCCCGTTGCACAAAGGCTGTGTCTGCTCAAAATACCACAATATGCAATACAAAACTGAACCATAAGTTCTTTTTTCTCATCGTGTGCAATTAACGCAATATTCATAAACTGTACTTACCCCTTTCAATTTTATCTAAAATCACCAATGAAATCATATAAAAGCAACTATATGTTTATATAATATCATAGATATTACATTTTTTCAAGATTTTTTAATGAAATTTCCTTGCCGTCAATTCTTCCTGATATTCTTGCTATTGCTTGAATTGCAGATAAAGAATTATTTTTGTTGAAGTTTTGACCGTTAAGCCTTGCAAATTTTTCTTCAAAAGGCACTACACCGAGCAACTGAATTCCTGCAAGGTCAATCATATCATCAATATTAAGTGCTCTGCCCTTTTTGAGTTCATTATAAGAAAAGCGGTTTATGATAAGGCGTGTTTTTCTGATACCCATTTCAATCGCTTTTTCGTTTGCATTTGCGGCTGCATTTGCACTTATTGTGTCAGGAGTGCTGACAATTATTGCATAAGAAGAAGCCGAGCAAGCAAGCTCAAATGCTTCGCCAACACCTGCACTTGAATCGCAGATTATGTAATCAAAGGAGTTAGTTGCAAGCTCAATCATAGAACGCACTGCTTTTGCATTGATATTCTCGCTCGATTTTCTTGGAGCAGGGAGCAAAAACATATTTTCCTTTTCAATAACTGCCTCGTCAAAATCGCATATATCATTTATAACATCTCCCCAATCATAGAGAATGTTATCGCTCACGCCCATAATTGTATCAAGACATCTTAAACCTATATCAAAATCAATAAGCAAAACCTTGTTGCCAAGGGCTGTAAGTTGATTTGCAATATGCACACAAAGTGTTGATTTCCCTACTCCGCCTTTGCCCGAAGCAACAGTTATAATCTCTTTCATATTCTGACTCCTTTTATTGAAGTAATGTTCCTGTGTTCTGTGAAGCAGACAAGGTTCCCGAGCTATTTGCAAAATACGCATCATATATAGCCTTTGCAACTCTTGCCGTTGAATAAGAGGTCTTTGCGTCCTCTATTGTTATAGCCATAGCAATATCGGGATTTCCATAAGGTGCATAAGAGATAAGGAAACAGTTTACCCTCAATTCCGAAGAACCGTTGCTAAGCTTACGCCAAATCTGAGCAGTACCCGTTTTACAAGCAACCTGAGGAGTATAACTTCCAAGGATTGAGTGTGTTGCACTGCCTATATACTGAGGAACAAGTGACATACCCTTTTGAACAAGTGACAGCGTGGACTGTGAAAAGCCCGTGTTATATGCTGTGCGTGGGTATGGTGATTTATAAGTAATGCTGTAATCAGCACTTTTGATTGATTTTATAAAGTGCGGTGTGTAGCGTGTTCCGCCGTTTGCAATAGTTGCACAATAGTTTGCAAGCTGAATAGGTGTAACAAGGTTATCCGACTGACCGATAGCAGCCTGAATGGTATCACCGACATTCCATTCTCCGCCCATAGCAGACCTGTTTTCTATACTTGCAATAACACCCGATTCCTCTGGAAGCTCAACGCCCGTTTTTTGACCTAAGCCTAACTTCTGGGTATACTGATTCATTCTGTTTATTCCAAGGTAATAGCCCGTTTCATAAAAGAAGATATTGCAAGAGTGTTCAATCGCACCAACAACATTTATTTCGCCGTTATATTCAAGGCATTGGAACTCTGGAAATCTGGAATATGTTTTAGTGCAGTTAAAGGTTGAAGTAGGAGTTATAACACCCTCTTCAAGTCCTGCAATAGCCATAGCTGGTTTAAAGGTTGAGCCTGGAGCGTAGGTTGAAAGCAACGCTCTGTTCCACAAAGGCGACATTTTGTCCTGTGAAAGCTCGGTATAATTTTCGCTATAAGTTGAAATATCAAAGGTAGGGTAAGATGCACAAGCAAGAATTGAACTATCCTTTAAATCAAGAACAACCGCTGCACCTGATGCAAATTCCTTACCGCTTGCCTGCAATTCATCACACACCTCTTTGAGTGCGTTCTGGGCTGCAACCTGAATTTTGGTATCTATTGTAAGAATAATGTTATCGCCCTGAACTGGCTCAACTGTATATTCGCTTGTAACATTACCCTGCTTATCCGTTGTAACTGTTTTCTTTCCGTCTGTACCTCTGAGGTAGGACTCAAAAGCCTTTTCAATTCCGTCCTTACCTATGCTATCATCAAGGGAATAGCCCTTATCCTTCAACTGCTCGTATTCTTCTGAGCTCAATGCACCAACTCTGCCAAGAATATGCGGTGCAATAGTACCGTCTGCATATTCTCTGTATGGAACTATCTGAACATCAACGCCAAGATAGAACATACTGTTTTCTTTAATCTTCGCAACAGTCTGTGTTGAAACATCTTCTGCAAAGGTATATGGATTTGAAATTGAGAAAATTTCTCTTTTTAATTCATAGCAAACAGAAGCAATTTTTCTTGCATCTTGTGCTGAATAATCTTGAAGCTTGAACTTTTCTATAAGTGCATCAAAGCAGTTTTGTGCCGTAGCATAATCGTTAAGATGGAGAATATCCTTGCTTTTAAGATACGCCACATCTGCTTCGCTGTCCTCTTTGAACTGAATATTACCCTTTTCATCAAAGACAAGCGGTATATTATCTATCCAGGTTTCGCCGTTTGCTTCAAGAAGATTTATAAGAGATAAAATTATCTCATTTCGTTTTTCCTGCTGGTCAACACCTGGGAAAAGTGATGCGTCAAAAATAATCGAGCTACCTTGTCTGTTTGTAACAAGAGGCACGCCGTTACAGTCAAGGATTTCACCTCTTGCCGCCTCAACATTAACACTTCTTACTATAACAGACTGTGCCTTTTCGGCATATTCTTCGCCCTTTATAATCTGCACCCATACCATTCTGCCAAGATAAACGCTGAAAAGAGCGACTATTATTCCTATTACTATATATAAGCGTTTTGACTTTTGCACAGTCGCTCCGACAAGCATAATCTGACCTCCGAAAAATTTATTGTTTTGCCAAATCTCTGAAAGATTTCATTATTGCTCTTATAATAAAATAGAATAATGGAGTTAATAAAATAGTATAAATTCCAGATAACAAATAGTAACGCCAAAGAGCGTAAAAAGCACCGTCCATATTTACAAAGGCAACGCAGAAAAGCCAATAGAAGAAATTATGGACAAAGCATACGATAGAAGTGAGCACAAACGCACAAGCAAGATTGTTTCTCATCGTGTAATGAATAAGCAAGCCACAAATACAGCCTGCAAGCATAAGCACTAATGCGTGAACACCTGCACCTCTTGATGCAACAATATCCCATAAAGCACCTGCAAACAAGCCATAAAATGCACCTGCAAACTCACCCTCAAACATTCCAAGACATACTGTAAGAGGTATCAGAAGCATAGCACTCAGCGAAAAAGGTCTTGGGAAAAAGCCAGATATATTCTGAAAAAGAAAAGTGACTAATACCATAAGTGCAAAAATAC
>JAILBY010000062.1 GCA_024680655.1 Clostridiales bacterium
CACCGTAAAAAATACGGTGATTTTCATAGCGTTAAAATTAAAGAATATTGAGGCTTGATTTAAGATTTTGCTGTACGCTGCGTACTTCCTGCAAATCCTTTTCAATAGTTCTTTCGTAACAGAAATTATGAATGATTCCGAAAGAACTCTTGAAAAGGATTTGCAGGAAGTACGCAGAGTACAGCAAAATCTTAAATCAAGCCTCAATATTCTTTAATTTTAACGCTATGAAAATCACCGTATTTTTTACGGTGATTTTTTTGTCGGATTTTTTATTTTTTGAAAAATATATGCAAAAAATACAAAAATAAAAAAAATAAGTTGACAAATTTAAAAAAATGTTATATAGTTAAATAGTATTATGAGTCGGGAGGATATTCTGAATGAGCAACACCGTAAAGGTGATATCTGTTGAAAATGATGCTGATGAAGAATTGCTTGATTTTGCCCGTAAGGGTGACGAAAAGGCTTTGTCTGAGTTAGTAAAAAGAATGTTTCCTGTTGCCCGTTCTCGTGCATACAGTTATCGCAATTCTTTTGTAGAGCAGGAAGATTTGACACAAGAGGGTATGCTCGGTTTGTTAGACGCTTTTGACGGCTTTGACCATAAAAAAGGCGTTGCGTTTCGCACTTATGCGGATAAATGTATTAACAACCGTATGCTTAATGCAATAAGAAATTCTGAAACGCAGAAGAACCGACCGCTTAATTCCTATGTTCAGCTTGATGAAGAAAAACTCGTTAGCGTTATAAACGTAGAAGATGATTTTCTCAATGTTGAGGAGTTATGCACAATAATAGACAAGAAGCTTTCATCATTTGAGAAAAGCGTTATTAAACAATATTTATGCGGGTATAGCTATAACGAAATTGCCGTTAGACTTAATTCTACTGAAAAAGCAGTGGACAATGCTATCCAGCGTGTAAGACGCAAAATCAGGAATGAAGATTAGTTTCCCTAATCTCATCATATATGCCCACGTAGCTTAAAGTAGAGCGTTGATTATTCCAAAGGTGTCGGTGCAAAAGCCGATCGGGGCAAAAAATACTTTTTTTCAAGCGAGGTTAAAATCATGTACGAAGACAAGACTCTCATCTGTAAAGAATGCGGCGAAGAATTTGTTTTTACAGCAGGTGAACAGGAATTCTATGCAGCAAAAGGTTTCGTAAACGAGCCACAGCGTTGCAAGGCTTGCCGTGATGCAAGAAAGAATGCAAACAGACCTGAAAGAGAAATGTTTGTAGCAACTTGTGCATCTTGTGGTGCAGAAGCAAAGGTTCCTTTCCGTCCACGCGAAGACCGCCCTGTATATTGCAGCGAATGCTTTGCAAAGATGAAAGAGGAAGAAAACGCATAAGTTCAATTTAGTTTTTCCGTTGTAAATCAACATAAAATATAAATTTATTATGCAAAAGAGGCTGCCTTATCAAAGGCAGCCTTGTTTTTATGCTTTTGCTATTGACAATTTTTGCTTATGATGATAAAATTTTCAAAGATAAATCCAGTAAGGGAGTAGCAGGCGTGCTTTGTTGTGCGTAACAAGTCAACAATCTCGGTTTTTAAACCTGGCTTGTTTTAAAATGCGAGACTTATGTATAACTTTTTGGCTATACTTTAAGTCTTGTTATATAAATAACTGACCTGAGTATTGCTGAGCAATATTCAGTTTTTTTATTTTTATGAAAAGTTATGATTTGTCTGAAATATATTTTTGGAGGTAATTTTATTATGATATGGAAAGCGGTTTTGTTGTTTATTGTAGGTCTTGTCTGTCTTATAAAAGGCGGTGACTGGTTTGTTGATGCTTCAACAGGACTTGCAAAGCGTTTTCGCGTGCCTGAAATTTTAATCGGTGCAACAATCGTTTCAATCGGAACAACTCTTCCAGAGGTTATGGTTTCAGCAACTTCTGCATTCAGCGGTCACAGTGAAATTGCATACGGTAATGCAATAGGCTCTATTATTTGCAATACTGCTTTAATATCAGCGGTAACTATTGCGATAAGACCGTCAAAAATTGAAAAGAAAACATTGACTACACCTGTTTTGTTCTTCTTTATATCTGCTGTTTTTTATTCAGTGATCGCTTACACAAGCGGTAATTTTTCAAGAATTATCGGTATAGCCTTACTTGCGATTTTTGTGGTTTATATGGTTATAACTGTTTTGCAGGCAAAGAAATCATCTGCATCAGCTCAGCTTCTCGGTGCAAATGGCGAGGTTGAAGTTGTGGAGGAAGCAACAGAGGACAGCGAAACAGAGGGCAAAAAACAGCTTTTCAAGGACTCTTTGTTTAAAGATATTATTTTCCTTATTATCGGTGCGGCTTTAATCGCAGTTGGTGCAAGGCTTCTTGTTAATAATGGTACTATAATTGCAACAGGTCTTGGCGTGCCTGAATCAGTAATCGCTCTTACATTTGTTGCTCTTGGTACATCATTACCAGAACTTGTAACAGCAATAACCGCTCTTGTTAAAGGCCACAGCGATTTGTCACTTGGCAATATAGTTGGTGCTAATTTGTTTAATCTTGTACTTGTAAGCGGTGTTTCAGTAGCAGTAAGACCATTTTCAATTCCTGTAAGCAAAACTTTAATGGGCTATAATTCTTCTTTGGTGCTTGATATTCCTCTTATGCTTGTAGTTATGGGAATACTCACTGTTCCATCGCTTATAAAAGGCAAGCTTTCAAGGTGGCAGGGCATTTTACTGTTGCTTATATATGCTGCATTTTGTGCTGTTCAGTTTGCGTTTTAATTAAATAATAAGATAAGCTGATTATAGTTTACACTGTAATCAGTTTATTTTTTTATATTCGCATTGTTTATTTTTTGTTTTTGTGATAGAATATATAAGATTATTATATTTACATTTTGAGGGATAGATATGGCTGATATAACAAAAGCGAAAAGAATAGTCGTTAAGGTTGGTACATCAACCCTTACATACGAAAACGGAAAAACTAATATACGCCGTATGTCAAAGCTTGTAAGCGTGCTTGCAGATCTTGCAAATTCAGGCAAGGAAATTGTACTTGTTACTTCTGGTGCAATAGGTGTAGGCGTTGGTAAATTAGGACTTGGTTCAAAGCCCTCTGATACTTCGGGTAAACAGGCGGCGGCAACAGTCGGTCAATGTGAGCTTATGTTTATGTACGATAAGCTTTTTAGCGAATACGGCTATGTTGTAGGTCAGCTTCTTGTTACAAAGAGCGACTTTGAAGATGGTCAGAGAAGGGAAAACCTTTCAAACGCTTTTGAAAAATTGTTTGAATATGGTGCAATACCTATTGTCAATGAGAACGACTCGGTTGCAGTTGAAGAAATTGTTTATGGCGATAATGATACTCTTTCAGCAACTGTTGCTTCTCTTGTCAATGCAGATTTGCTTGTTATTTTTACCGATATAGACGGACTTTATGATAGTGACCCCAGAGAAAATCCCGATGCAAAGCTTATACCCGTTGTTGAGAAGATAGATGATTCTATTCTTGCTCTTGCAGGCGGTGCAGGCTCAAAAAGAGGAACGGGCGGTATGGTTACAAAGGTTCACGCCGCACAGATAACCTCTAAGGCTGGTATAAATGCAGTTGTTATGAACGGTCAGGCTCCTCAGCATATTTATAAATTGCTTGAAGGTAAGCCTCAGGGCACATTGTTTAAAGCAAAATAAGAAAGGTGATTATATATGTTTACTGTTGAACAGTTAGGAGCAAAAGCAAAAAAAGCATCACAGATACTTGCTTGTGCTTCAACAAAAGAAAAGGATAAGGCACTTTCTGCTATTGCAGATGCGTTAATTGAAAATACAGATGCGATTATAGAGAAAAATAAAATAGACTTGGAAAACGGAAAGAAGAACGGACTTTCTTCTGCTTTGCTTGACAGACTTCTGCTTGATAAGGGTAGAATTGAGGGTATTGCTCAGGCTGTCAGAGAAATTGTGAGCTTGCCTGACCCTGTTGGTAAGGTTATAGGTGGCGGAACAAGACCGAATGGCTTGCAGATAGTAAAGAAAACTGTTCCGCTCGGCGTTATTGCTATAATATATGAGGCAAGACCTAATGTTACTGCTGATGCTGCAACGCTTTGCTTTAAGGCTGGTAATGCTGTTGTTTTAAGAGGCGGTAAAGAGGCTATAAACTCAAACAAGATTATTTCAGATATTATGCGTCAGGCAGTTGAAAAATCAGGCTTGCCTGCTGACTGTATCTGCTTTGTTGAAGATACCACAAGAGAAAGCTCAACTGAACTTATGCAGTTGACTGATTATATTGATGTGCTTATCCCAAGAGGCGGTGCAGGGCTTATCAAAGCAGTTGTAAATAATTCAAAGGTACCTGTTATTGAAACGGGTGCAGGCACTTGCCACACATTTGTTGACGAGTATGCTGATATTGATATGGCAACTGAAATCGTTTTCAATGCAAAAACTTCACGCCCGTCTGTTTGCAACGCTTGTGAATGCTTGCTTGTTCATAAGAGCATAGCAGAAAAGGCTTTGCCGAAGATAAAAGAAAAGCTTGATACCAAAAATGTTGAGATGCGTGGCGATGAAAAAACCTGCGAGATATTAAAGAATATCAGCAAGGCAACCGACGAGGACTGGGGGAAGGAATACGGCGATTATATAATTGCTGTAAAGGTAGTTAATTCTATCGATGAGGCTATTGAGCATATAAATAAATATGGTACAGGTCATAGCGAATGTATAGTAAGCAATAACTATGAAAATGTTAATAAATTCCAGCTTCAAGTTGACGCTGCTGCTGTTTATGCAAACGCTTCAACACGCTTTACAGACGGCGGAGAGTTCGGCTTTGCTGCTGAAATAGGAATTTCAACTCAGAAGCTTCACGCAAGAGGACCGTTAGGCTTGCCAGAGCTTACAAGTACAAAATATATTATCAATGGTAATGGTCAAATCAGATAAGAAAGGATAGCTTACACAAATGGATAATGAAAATATTGCAAGACATCAGAAAAAACATAAATGGGCTTTCCCGATAGGGCTGATTATAACATTACTCAGCTTGGTGGGAATTGTCACTCTTGTTTTTCTTTCAGTTAAGGGTATTCAGAAATTAACTGATAAATCTGATAAAATGGAAGAATACGAAACCTTCCTTGCTCCCGTTGTTATGTTTGACCCTGACGCTTTTGATGATGTTACACAGGCTAATCAGAGCCAGCTTATAGATATAGCAATATGGTCTTTGCTTAAAGATGAAAACCTTGACCCTGATAAATATATGTCTGATGCTGGCTATCTTATTATTCCTCAGGACGATGTTAAGGCACAGCTTATTGCCCTTTTCGGTAATGATGTTAAGTTTACACATCAGACCATTGACGGCTACGGCTATCAGTTCGTTTATGATTCAGCAAGCGGAGTTTATCAGATACCTATTACAGGTGTTGCACCTATCTATACACCAAAGGTGGTTAATGCAACAAATAAGGTTAATACTATTGTTTTAACAGTTGCATATTTGCCGAGTGACCAGTGGAAACAAGACGCAAGAGGCAATATGGAAGCACCGAGTGCAAATAAGTATATGAAGATTACCTTGCGTAAAAGTGCAGAAGGCTATTATATAAGTGCTTTGCAGGCAACAGACGCACCTGAAACAGCGGCAACTGAGGCAACCACTCAGCCGACAACAACTCAGGTGGCTGAAACTACTGCCGAAGAAACTTCTTCGGCTGAAACCACAACTGCGGCGGCAGAATAACAATGATAAAAGCAGATAAGCTTTGTTTATCTGCTTTTGCTTTTTGATAAAATAAAATTGACTATGGAGGTAGAGATATGGGCAATTTTAAGCTTGTTTCAAATTATAAGCCTATGGGTGACCAGCCACAAGCTATAAAAGAGCTTGTTGACGGCGTGAATAAGGGCTATAAAGAGCAGACCTTACTCGGCGTTACAGGCTCGGGCAAAACCTTTACTATGGCTAATATAATAGAAAAACTCAACAGACCTACTCTTATACTTGCTCACAACAAAACTCTTGCGGCACAGCTTTGTTCGGAATTCAAAGAATTTTTTCCTGAGAATGCAGTTGAATATTTTGTTTCTTACTATGATTACTATCAGCCAGAGGCTTATATTCCGTCAACTGATACCTATATTGAAAAGGACTCGGCTATCAATGACGAAATAGATAAATTAAGGCACTCGGCAACCTTTGCTCTTTCAGAAAGGCGAGATGTTATAATAGTTGCAAGTGTTTCGTGCATATATTCTCTTGGTAGTCCTGAGTTTTACAGAAATATGGTTATTTCTTTAAGACCTGGTATGCAAAAAAGCCGAGATGAATTGATAGAAAAGCTTGTTGAAATTCAGTACGACAGAAATGATATAAACTTTATCCGTAATAAATTCAGAGTAAGAGGGGATATAGTTGAGATTTTTCCGTCTATGTCAACTGATAAAGCGATAAGAGTTGAATTCTTTGGCGATGAAATAGACAGAATTAGTGAAGTCAAAGCACTTACAGGCGAGGTTACGGGTGTACTTTCGCACGCAGCGATATATCCAGCCTCACACTATGTTGTTGACGGAATGTCACTTGAAGGTGCTATAAAAGAGATAAATAACGAAATGCTCGAAACTGTTGAGAAATTTCAGGCAGAGGGAAAGCTTCTTGAAGCACAGCGTATCAAGCAGAGAACTGAATATGATATAGAAATGCTCAGAGAAACGGGCTTTTGCAAGGGCATTGAAAACTATTCAAGAGTTATGGCTGGCAGAGCACCTGGCTCTGCACCATATACCTTACTTGACTTTTTCCCTGATGATTTTCTTTTGTTTATTGATGAATCGCATGTTACCTTGCCACAGGTAAGGGGAATGTATGCAGGTGACAGAGCA
>JAILBY010000078.1 GCA_024680655.1 Clostridiales bacterium
TAAAAAGAGTATCATCTGCAAGACGATAGGTTGTTATATCAAGCATTTGCTCTGCACCTATTGAAAGATAAAAGCCTATACCCTTTTTATTATTGTTAAAGCATACCCATTCCATTCTGCCGAAGTTTTCTCTTTCAGCCATTCTTGCAAGTTCTTTTATCAACGCTGTTCCGTAACCCTTATGGCGTTTTTCTTCTTTTATAAATAAATCTTCAAGATGAATTCCACCGCTACCCGTAAATGTGGAATAATTATAGAAATAAAGTGCAAAGCCTATCTCCACTCCGTCCTCAACCGCAAAGAGCACCCTTGCAAGCACTCTGTCAAATAGCCAGTATTCAAGCTTTTCTTCGCTTGCCTTAACACATTCAGCCATATTTTCATACTCTGCAAGCTCTTTTATAAAGCTCAAAATCAACGCACAATCCTTTCTTTGTGCCATTCTGAAAGTAAGCATAATATCCTCCCTATTGATTATATCATAAAAAAGTGATTGAAGTAGCCTTTTTATAATGTTATAATTAATATATGAGTGAATTTCTTGCGAGGTGATTATTTTGAAATTATCCAAGAAAAAGAAAGATAAAGATATTGAAAAAGCATTAAACGAAGCAACAGCTAAAAAAGAAGATAAAACAGCAGAGGCTGAGCAAGACGGCGAAGGCGAAGAAAAAGAAAAACGCCCTTTCAACAAAAAATTATTGCTTATTCCTGCAATAGCTGTTCCTGTTTTAGCAATAGTCGGACTTTTGGTTGCGAATTCTCTTTATAAGCCAAAGGAAGAGGTTTATGTTCCGCCAGAAAAAAATGTTGAAATAACAATTACTCTTGACTATAACGAGGCAGAATCTTTTGTTAATTACAAAACGAAAAAATGTTTGAGTGGCAGTCCGATAGGTAATCTTCCTTCTCCACAGAAGAAAGGCTATGTTTTCAACGGCTGGCATTGTGGCGATATTGAATATACAGCAGACACTATTTGCGATACCGATAAGGATTTCACAATAACTGCTCAATGGATAAAGCCTAATGAATGTAAAAAGGCAGTCGGTTTTTATAAAGACGATACCTTTGAAGATTTGCTTAATCAATATGATGCTGGCGAATGTGCAGAATTCAAGGATGAGGTTCCTGCTTATATACACATCAAGAGCGGTTATAAATTCATAGCTTATTCAAAGAAAAACTTTGAGGGTGATGCCGTTGAGATGTTTACAGACGGTGCATTCTCTGGCAAGCTTTTAAGCTATAAAATTGAAGAAATCAAATCCGAGGCATTTGTCCTTGGTGCTCTTACTGCTGAAAGAGAGGTTGAGCTTCTTAACACCTATGCTCCTAAAATATGGCTTGCCGAAGCAGAGGATTTCCTGCCTTACAGCATAGATGAAGCAGTTAAGTACTTGGAAAGAAAAGGCACTTCTGACGGCTTTATCTTCCATCAGGATATACCTGAAAAATTAGATGATGAGGACAACACCTACGACTATCTCTATGGTAGCTTCAAGCTTGCAAAGGCTTACTCTTTCTTTATTCCAAAGAGTGACGGCTGCTTTGATTTGGTTTATTTCCAATACTGTCCATACAACTTAGGCCCTAAGATTATGGGTAAAAACAGATTAAATCAGATAGGCGACTGGGAGCATATCAGCATACGCTTTGCAACATATACCGAAAACGATACTCTTTACGCAAAGCCTGTTCTTGTATGTTGCAGTGCAAATTCTTCTCTTAATTATTACACTTGGGATACTATGGAATTTGCAAAAGGCACTACACATCCGATATTCTACTCTGCCTTTGGCTCTCACGGCTTATGGCCGACTGAGGGCGAGCATACTTATGGCAAGGAAAGCATATTCTCTCTCAAAGAAACCTGCTCACAAGGCAAGGCGTGGGATACTTGGGACAAGGAAAGACTTGAAACCTATCATTATGATTGCCTTAAACATAACGGTACGGGCTTAGGTGCAAGTCAATGGAAAACTTATTTTGACACAAATATTGCAAGCCCTGAAAGCAACGCTGTTCTGCTTTGGGGTAACAAGAGCACAAAGAAGCTCCTTGATATAGTTCCAACTTATGCTGACGGCGGAAAAAGCCCTCAGTTTGAAAAGGAATTTTTAGATTATTATTCATTTGCATAATAGTTCAAAAAAGCACACAAAAAGGCTGAAAGATTTTTCTTTCAGCCTTTTATATTTTTACTCTCTTTATTCACTTTATTAAAGCTGCATAAAGCCGACCTTTTTCATAGCCTTATCGAGTGTTCTCTGTGATATTCTCTGTGCCATTTCAGCACCCTTTTTAGCACAATCTTTAAGGTAATCGGTGTTCTTCATATAGTCGTTAAACTTATTCTGAACAGGCTCTAACACATCAATAACGCTCTGGGCAACAGCCATTTTAAAATCGCCATAGCCCTTGCCGTCAAATTCCTTTTCAATTTCTTCCAAGGTCTTGCCTGTGCAACAAGAATAAATTGTCATAAGGTTGTTTACGCCGTCCTTACCCTCAGCATATCTTACCTTTGCCTCGCTGTCTGTAACAGCCTTTTTGAATTTGCGTACAATGGTATCCTTATCGTCAAGCATAGAAATAAAGCCATTGACATTAGCGTCAGATTTGCTCATCTTCTTTGTAGGCTCCTGCAAGGACATAACTCTTGCTCCCTGCTTGCCTATATATGGCTCTGGTATTGTAAACACATTACCATAAATTCCATTGAAACGGTTTGCAATATCCCTTGCAATTTCAAGGTGTTGCTTCTGGTCAGCACCGATAGGAACATAGTCTGCCTGATAAAGAAGAATATCGGCAGCCATTAAAACGGGATAAGAGAAAAGACCTACATTAACATTGTCAGCGTGAGTCTGTGACTTATCTTTAAACTGCGTCATTCTTGACATCTCACCAAACTGTGTATAGCAATTCAATATCCACGCAAGCTGTGCGTGAGTTGTAACATGGCTCTGTACAAAAATTATACTTTCTTCGGGATTAAGACCGATTGAAAGCAAAAGAGCATACATTTCAAGAGTCTGCTTTCTTAACTTTGCAGGCTCCTGCCTTACTGTTATTGAATGTAAATCGGCAACTGCAAAAGCTGAATCATAGCCGTCAGCCATTGAAGCCCAATTTTTTAATGCACCAAGATAGTTGCCGAGTGTCGGAATACCGCTTGGCTGAATACAACTTAAAATTTTCTGTTTTTTCTCTGCTGTGTTTTCCATTTTGGAACAATCCTCACTTAAAATATATTAAAATTGTTTTTTTACCTGACCAAGAATTTTCATACCCTGCTTGATTTTTTCATCAGTCGGAGTAGAAAAGTTAAGTCTGATACATTGTGTTTTTTCTTTTTCATCAACCATAAATGCACTGCCAGGCACAACAGCCACCTTGTTTTCAACTGCCACTCTGACAAATTCAAGCATATCGACCTTTTCGGGCAATTCGCACCACACAAAAAGACCGCCCTGCGGTTTATGGTAAGAAACAAAATCGCCCAACTCACTATCAATCAGCGAACACATAAGTTCAAGCTTGTTTCTGTAAATATCCTGAATTTTTCTTATATGCCCCTCAAAATCATATTCATTGAGCCATTGATAAACTAACATCTGTGAAAACATAGGTGTATGTGTATCGGCAGTCTGCTTTGCAACAGTAAGCTTTGATATTATCTTTTTATTTGCAATAGCAAGACCTACTCTTATTCCAGGTGCAAGAATTTTTGAAAAAGAGCCAGCGTAGATAACTCTGCCGTCAGTATCAAAAGATTTTATACTTGGAATATACTTGCCCTCAACTCTTAAATCGCCGTATGGATTATCTTCAAGAATAAGCACATCATACTTGCAGGCAAGCTCATACATTTTCTTCCTTTTTTCAAGCGACATTGTCGCACCCGACGGATTTTGAAAATTAGGTATTGTATAGATAAACTTTGCCTTTTTCTCTTTTTTCAATACCTCTTCAAGCTTTTCCATATTCATTCCGTCTTTTTCAACCTCAACGCCCACAAGCTTTGCGTTATAGGAACGGAAGCAGTTAAGAGAGCCGATAAACGACGGATTTTCACATATAACCGTATCACCCTCGTTGAGAAAAGACTTTGAGGTTATATCCATAACCTGAGTTGCACCGGAGGTTATTATTATATCATCGTCAGCCTTGCCTACCTTGTGCTTTTGAGCCATATATTTTAAAACGAACTCACGCAAGGGAGCATAGCCCTCTGTTATTCCATACTGCAAAGCCTGAGTGGCTTTGTGCATAAGTATATTTGCACCTATTTCTCTAACTGCGTCAACGGGAAATGCCTCGGGTGCAGGGTTACCCGCAGCAAACGGAATAACCTCAGGTGAAGCCGTAGCCTTCAAAATCTCCCTTATTGCAGAGGGTTGAAGTGAGGCTATTCTGTCAGAAAACTTGTAATCCATATCTTTACCTCTTAAATATTTTCTTCTCTGAAATCAATTTTTAAATCCTTATGTTCAACGGAAAGCTTCCTAAGCTTAACGCCAGCGGCTTCAAGCATTTTCTTTGAAGCGATAGTTCCCTTTGTCTTTGCATATTTGTCAGAAAGGTAAACCACTTCTTTTATTCCGCTTTGTATTATTGCCTTTGCACACTCGTTGCAAGGGAAAAGAGCAACATAAATTTTGCAGTTTTCAAGAGATGCTCCGTTATTGTTGAGAATTGCATTAAGCTCAGCGTGGCAGACATAAGGATATTTTGTCTGCAACTCATCGCCCGTTCTGTCCCAAGGGAATTCATCATCACTGCAACCGATAGGGAAACCGTTATAGCCTACGGACATAATTTTATTTTTCTGGTTTACTATGCAAGCACCAACCTGTGTGTTAGGGTCTTTACTTCTCATAGACGAAAGCAAAGCTATTCCCATAAAATATTCGTCCCAAGAAATATAATCTTCTCTTTTTGACATTTTTATGCCTCCCTATATAAAAATAC
>JAILBY010000082.1 GCA_024680655.1 Clostridiales bacterium
TGGAAAATTTTACGCCTGTGAACAAATCAAAGTTGTACAAAAGGGTTTGCTTTGTAACTTGCTTGACCTTGTTGAAAGTGTAGGCGTAAGGGTAATAAAAAGCGTTGCGGGCGAACAAGTCAACGTTGATTCGCTTGCCAACGACCAAAAAATTGTTGGTGGTCATTTCGTAATAGGCGCCCACCAATTTATCGTTCCAGACAAAGTTTGAGCGGTTGGACTGCTTTTGAATTCTGGTTAGCGAAGCCCATGACACGCCCCAATTGTGAAGCAAGCCAAATTTGCGGCCTTTTTGCTCAACAAGTTCGTTGATGGTTGCCCAGTGACCAGGCGTTTCTTCATCAGGAACAGGGTTGGCGATTTTTGTTCCAGTGCCGGTGTGGAGAACTGTTGTTGTCTTTTCTTTTGCAAAGGCCAAGGCTCCAAAAAGAACCAGCGCCGCGGCCGCGATTTTTGTCTTTGAGCAAATCATCTAAAGGCGCTCCGTTAAGCCGAATGATAAAGGGTGAGGCTGAGTTGAGTTCCGTAGGAATCAGTCCATATCAAGTAAAGCATTCCGCCTCTAATATCCCACTCGGTGTTGATGCTTCCGTCGTCTTTGGAAAATGTAAGTATGTTTTCCACAACGCTGTAGTTGCCTGAATAATTTTTCTTGTCGCCGTTTGAATCCATAATTGTGGCGCTAAAAGAGCCGTCGTCTGAAAATGAAATTTTGTTTCCGGCGTTGTCGGCCCAAGCGCCGTAAAGAGGGCTGGGGGAATAACAAGCGCTAAAAAAAGCCGCTGCCGCTGTTCCAAACAAAAGCGCAAAAATTATAACCTTAAAATTTTTCATATTATTTTTCTCCCCAGGTCCAGTCGGCTTGTACCGCTGAACTGTCTATTCCATTTCGGGTGACGCCGTAAGTTCCGCCTCCGGCGGCTCCGCCCTTAATTTTAATTCCATCATAAACGACTTTTCCAGGATACATTCCTCGAACAGTGACCGTTCCGTCCATCGTGCCGTTTGTGTCCATGCTGGCGCTTGTATTTGTGTTTCCGTCAAGCAAGAAGTAAACGCCAAGGTCTTTGTTGTTCATAATGTAATAGTCTGCGTAATTTGTATAATGCATGATTACGCGGCCTCCTAATCCCGCTATGCTTGCTTCGTAACTGAGGCTTCCGCTGATTTCGCCGTTTGCGCTTTCGCTTCCAAGCTTGGCTGTGTTTCCGCTCTTGTGCATGAGAGTAAGCTTCTTTTGCGAGTTGAGAGTTGTCTTGATGTATTCGCGCAAGTATTGGTAGGTTGTAAGAGCGCCGTAGCCGTAATCTGGCGTTGAGTAGTTTGAGCCTTGCCCCAAAGAGTTGAGGGAAAGAACGCGGTAGTAGTAGTAGTTTCCCGCTTTTGCAGAAGCATCTACAAAGGTGTAAGTTGTTTCGGTAATCGGGCTTTCATTGACTTTTCTATAGCCCGAATCCATCTTTGTAGAACGATAAACATTGTAGCCGCCGTCCGCGCCGCCGACAGGAGCGGACCAAGAGAGTGTGATTGCGTGAACGCCGTTTGCGTTTGCCTTGGTATCGTCGTTTGTGTAGCCGTTGATGGCTGCGTTCTTAGTGGCCGTAAAGTTTGTGGCCTCGCTTGGAGACGCTGCGACCACAGGAGAATCAATGCTTGAAACAGAGCCGTTGACTGTTTTTATTTTATAGAATTTATGAGAGGCAACAGTCGCTGTGTAAAATCCTGGTGAAGAAATTGTTGGGCCAGTTGTCGGCGTCAATGGCGTGAATTCACCAGTGGCGGTCTCGCAATATGATATTACATAAGTATATGTGTTGTAATCTCGTTTTGTGTTTGTATATGAACTGTTGTCAGAACACTCAGCGCTTCCAAGACCGGCGCTGAATGTAATATCGCAAAGCGAGTTGTCATTTTTATTTTTATTAACGCTAATGCTTTTTGGCGGTCCAATGATATATCCTTCAGCGGGGCCTGTTGTGCTTGTGATTTCCGCATCGCTGCCGGACACTGACATGGCTCCTTGAATAATTTCGCCGCTCTTTATTATATAAGATTGAACTTGATAATAGTAAAATACATTTGGTTTTAAAGAGTCGCCGTCTTCACAGGAATTGGCTGTGTAGTTGTTGCCAAGTGAAAGTTGCTTTAACGTTGAATCTTCGGAAGACGAACGAAAGACGTTGTAATATACTGTGCTTTCGCCAGAAGCCTGTCTCCAATCGATTGAAATTTTATCTTTTGTATTTCCGCGTCCGTTTGTGACTGTAACGCTGTTTACACGGCTTGGCGCTCCAGCTTGCAAGGCATATCCCATGGCGATAGGGCTGGCGGCGCTTTTTTGTCCGTTTTTAGCGACAGAATAAATTGAAAAATAATAGTTCAAGCCTTGCTGCTCGGGTGAAACGTAAGACGTAAATTTATCTTCGTTGCCTGTAATTATGCCAATTCGCGTTCCGCCAGAACCGTCGCTTGATGAACTGCGGTAAACCTCGTAGCTTCCGATGTCGCCAGGCGCCTTTGTCCAATGCACGGTTATTTTTGTAGTGCTTTCGCCACAATCGGCCCTTACGTTTGAGGGCGGAGTTAACAAGGTTCCCATAGCCGCTCTGACTTTCGCCGCCGAATAATTTTTGTTTGGGGCGTCTTGCGAGCCTGGATCTGTTATGGGACAAGTGTCGCTAGATTCATAGCCCTTGGTGATGTTTTCAGCGCAGACGCGGTAAAAATAAACTTGTCCATAAGCCTCGTTGGTATAGTCCAAAGGATTAGAGGCGCTGTCGTCAATGATTGTGTCTGTGTAAGAAGTTGAATATATGTATTTTGAATGCTCCAAAAAGTCGTAGGCGCTATCGTCTGGCAAAACCCAATTTCCATTGTCGTCTTTAGTGGAGCTGACCGCGCGTTCTAGACGATAAGATGTGGCGTTTTGAACCTTTTCCCAACTGATTACAATTTTATTTGAATACTGGCCGTTTGTAACGTAGATATTAGCGGGAGCGTCCAATTTTTCTATTTCTTTTGCGGATTTCAACAAGTCAGAAAGAGTCCCCGTTGAAGTTCCAAGCTGCATGTCAACACGGCTTTCAAACATCTCGGAGCAAGAGCAAAGAAGGAAGGAAGCCAATAGCGGGGCGAAAAACGCATGTTGCAGTTTATGATTTGTAAAAATATTTTTTTTCATATTATCACTCCCACCAAGGTGATTGGTAAGTCCAACAGTCACCATCATCCGCAAATTTTGTTCCGTCAGATTGTGTTGTTTTTAATTTAGTAGTAAGCGCGAACGGGAACCATTTCTTAAAGTTGTCTTTGTCATCGTCAATTGAAATAGTTTTAGAGCCGCTTCCACAAGTTGCGGATATTGAGAGATTCCAACTTCCAAAATTGCTGCCTGCAGAATGGGTTAAAGATCCAGCGTAAGAAGCGAATCCGCTTTCATGAGTAACATTGATTGTATTATTACCCCATTTTTTTGTCATATTGTCAATGCAATAACCAGCATCGCTCTTATTGCTATTCAAAATAAACGAACTTTTAAGCTTGTCGTTTTTGCCAGGCGCTTTTGCGAAATTGGCTTTGTAATTAGTATATTGATAATGATAATGATTTCCCAACCAACCAGTCGAAATATCAGCTCCCGCAAACGTTACATTAAAGGTTCCGCTTGCGCCGCTAAGAGTTCCCGCTTGGCTTCCCTCTTGGTTTAAAGAGTCCGCCATAATGAGCGTGACGCACTTTGTAAATTCCGTTGGCGTGATTTTTCGGAAAGTATAGCCGGTTCTAGTTGTGGAAACTGTTGATGTTGGTTGCGTAATGGCATTTATTTGACTAAACTTATAATTGCTTGCTTTGCTTTGTCTTGTTGTTGAAATGTTATAATAGTGTTTTGTGTCTCTCAAAACTTTTAGAATTCCATTATGCTCGTCGTTGCTTATGCTTGGTGTTATTTTTATTGTCTTATCGCTATTTGAGAAATTCATGCTTGCATTGGCGCCTGTCAATGCAGAATGGCTTTTCTTTGTTCCTGCGTTGTCGTATGTCGCAAGTTCTATAGTTGGCGTTTTTTTATTGTAGTTTGTAAGTGTAAGCGTATAATCTCCGTCGGCAAGTATTTTTCTATGTGTTGTGTTTTTTTCATTATAACTATACCAAGTGGCGTCTTCAGAGTAATCGTTGTTTTCCGTTGTGTTAAAGGTAAATTCTGGCAAGGTGAACATATAGCCAATATTTTTGCTTTCATCTTCTGTTACGCCCTTGTTGCAAATGCTTCCCAAATATGTCGTGTATACTTTGTCCATGTTGTTATCGGACGGATTAAAAGTTGGATTGTAGGTAACAGCAAATTCCAGCGGCTCCAAATCGCTTACGCCTACAGCTAAACTTTTAAGGACATAGTAGTTTTTGTCATAATTAGTCAACTCAACTTTATGCCATGTGTTTGTATTATTATTTGCATGCTGTCTATACCAAATAGTTGGATTCCTTTGTCTGTTTCCTGTGTTGTTTGTAGGCATATTCCAAGCAAGAACAATGCTGTCTGAATATTCCGCTTTTGACGCTTCAAGGTCTATTCCATAACCTTTAGTGTAGCCTGCGGCGCATATTTTTTGAACTGTGTTCGCCTCATTGACATCGGTGTATGCCGCTTTACGATTAGCAGAATCGGTATCGGCCAAAACTGGGAAAACGCTGTAAGTGTATTTAATGCCTAGCCCAAGCAATTCTTGGTCAACATCCCATGAAGAATTTCCTCCACTATTATCCTTGTAATGATCAGTAAGCGTGAATGTTTCATTAGTCTTTTGTACATCCACTGAGCTTCCAATGTTTGAGCCGGTTCCGCCGCCATCTTTTATTGATTTGGAGCAATCACTTCCGATAAAGTAAACGCAAGTGCTTTCATTTTTATAATTGTTTATAGTTCCATTTTCTTCTTGCGTTCCAGGAATCGCTTCTCTTGTTCTGTAAACGGCGTATCCATTTGCGCCCGCGCAAGCATTCCAAGTGATGGAAATGTCGCCAGGCGCGTTAGAATTGAATCCAATAGAATCTGTGCCCTTGATGTTTGTTGCCGCTGGCCCGACAGTGGAAACGAGGAAATCTGCGTTTGTAGTCTCGGCTTTGTCCGATGCAGCCGTTACTTTTAATTTTACAGGCGTTCCTGAAATTGACGCTTTGTTATAGCCTATGGGTTTTTGTATGACAATGTTTATGCTTCCTGTGTCAATTTTGTTTGGCGTGAGCGTTGTGGTTACGCGCGCTGAATTTTCTTGGCCGCTAGGCTCATTGTTAGCGTCAAGAGTAAAGACAGAATTGTTTTCATCATAAACAATTGAGGTTATTTTGCCGTCTTCACTTCTATTCACATTTAATTTTAGAGAGTTTCCGTTGCCAAGGCTTGATTGTTCGCCCAAGGTTATTGTGTAAGTGTTTGCCGCAACAACTATAGGCATAGATACTTTTATGTCCGTATATGAATATTCAGGTATGGATAACTCAGCCGTTCCAAGGGTCTTTGCCACCGCAGGATCGTTTGAAGAATATTCGGTTTGGCCATCTCCTTTTGACGCAATCAAAGTGTAACTGTATACATGTCCAGATTCAACTGATGTGTCTGAATAAACAACAGTTTCATTTGTAGGGAATTCTGTTTTGCCTAAGCCGCTCAAAATTGTAGCTTCGTCAATTATTGTAGGGGTTGGATTCTCATCATTGCTTTTTATTCGTGACAGTTTATAGTGCGCTCCGCTTTGCGGCGCCCAAGAAAGATTTATTTTGTTTGCCCATCCGCCTTCTGCCGCTATATCTGTTTTTAATTTTTCCGCGTCGTCTGTTATTGTTGTTTTTCCATTGATTCTAACAAATGTTAAATAGTTATTTGTTTCAACCGCATTGGTGGGGTCGTCGCAAGTTTCTGGCATGACATAAAGCGTGTATTGGTAAGTGCCAATGATGGTTTGAGGGTTTGTTGACAAATCGTAGCATACGGTAAAATTGTTTATGTCTCCTATTGTGTCAAACAAAGCTTTTCCTGGCGAATTTTCAATCCAAGAGGTAAATGTGCTTCCATTATTGCCGCTACCCGATGACGGCGTTGTGTAAGTTTGAAGAATCGCAAATCTGTAGAAGGATTCTTTTCCATACGTATATTCCCAATTTGCTGAAAACGTTACTTTTGTGTTTAAAAGTTTTGTATGGTCGTTAGGGTTGATTGTGTCATTTGTTTTTTTGCTAAACGATGGTTTGTATAATGCAAATCCAGTGGATGTTTTGGCGTTTCGGCTTTTTACTTTTGAGTTGTAAGTGTAGCCCGCTTTGCTGCTGTAGTTGGTGTCGATGCAAGAGTAAATGCGGTACTCGTATACTTTTCCAGCGTTAGCGGCTGAGGGAGTTTCTGAAATAAGGTCTTTATATTCTATTACTTCGCCTGCTTTGTAATTGTAAGAACTAGGCGCCTTGGCTTCTCCATTGTAATAAAGGTTTCTTATTATTGTTTTATATTCGCTGTCATTTTGATTGGACTCTTTCCGTTGAATTTCAAAACAAAGCGGGTAGTCTACGATTTCTTCCGCAGTCGAGTTTGTTTTTGTGGTTGAAACCTGAACCATTATCGGCAAAGTTATAAGCAAGTTTATTGACTCAACCGATTCTCCTTGGCTTGCGGTGAATTCCGGCGGAACTGGGTTGTATTGGGCTACGGTTTCCTTTGTGACCTTTGCGCTGGATTCAGTGGCGCTTTGGTCGCTGGTCAAATACGCTTCTATGTGGTAAACGTAATCAGTGTTGCTGTTCAAGCCTTCAAATGTGTAGCTTGAAACGCTTCCGTTTACTGTCGCTTGGTGGACTTCCGAGCCGCTGGAACAGTAGAGTTCGTAAACCAATTGGCTTGAATACGCGGCGGAATTTTCCATATACCAATATACTGTGGAGTAAGAATCTTCCGCTTCTATCGAGCTGATTATGGGTGTGGCGAGACTTGTTCCCTCTTTAATGGAAGTGAATTCTGAGCTTTCCCCGCTGAAGTTTACGGCGCAAACTTTATAATAGTAAGTTCTTCCCGCTCCGACTGTGTCTTCAAAAGTATTTTTAGTTGTTTCGCCGATTTGTTCAAAAGTGTCGTTTGGACTTGTAGCCGCAAAGATTTTATAGCTTTTTGCGATTTCGACCGTATTCCAGTCAAGAGTGATTTTTCGCTTTCCGCCTTGACTGACTTTGAAGTTTTCTGGAGACGTTAGGTTTTTGGATGCTGTTATGGTGATTGTCGGCGCCGAGACCGATGTGGTCATGTCCGCGCAGGAATTAAAGGCAATCAAGGCAATCGAGAAAGCCGCGGCTTTTAGAAAACGAAATGGTTTGGAAAGTTTCATTTTATAACGCATTCCTTTATAAAATATATATATAAACCTAAATAGTTAGACCTGTTTCCCATCCCGATTGTTTTAAAAAACTGTTATATTATAAGGAATTGAAGCGTTCGTGTCAATGCGTTTTTTGACAAAAACGAGAAAAATGTCACTTCTGAAACAAGCGTCGTCCTGAAACAAGTTGTCATCCTGAAACAAGTTCAGGATGACTGTAAAGCCAGGATGACTGTTTGTCGGGCAAATTACCGAGACGCCAACATTTTGTTGGATATTCTGGTTCCAACAAACTGAATGACTTCCACCAAGACCAAAATCACCAGAACCGACCAAAACATAACGTCAGTTCTAAAGCGCTGGTAGCCGTAGCGAATCGCAAGGTCTCCCAAGCCGCCGCCGCCAATCGCGCCCGCCATGGCGGAATAGCCAATCAAATTTATTATCGTGAGCGTAATTCCGGCAACGATGGAAGGCATCGCTTCTGGTATCAAGACCTTGAAAATAATTTGCCTGTTAGAGCTGCCCATCGCCCTGGCTGCCTGAACAACTTCCGGATCAACTTCGTTCAAG
>JAILBY010000127.1 GCA_024680655.1 Clostridiales bacterium
GCCGTTTTTTGCGTGCTTGTTTTAATATGCTTACTCTTATGCTCTTGCGGTAAAAGCTCTTATGCTCTTGATATAGGCAACACAAGAATTGATAGTGAAATCTATGCCTATTACCTTGACAGAGCTATATCAGAAAATCAAAAGGCAACCTTTGAGGAACAAAAGGCAATCGCAAAAAATATGTGTGCCGAATATATTGCAGTTAATACGAAAATGGCTGAATACAAGCTTTCTGCAACTGCAACACAAAAAAATGATATATCCTCTACTGTAAACGCTTTGTGGCGTCTTTACTATAACTATTATGAAAAAATCGGAGTAAGCAAACAGACGCTGATTAAAATTTATGAAAGTCAAGCCTATAAAATTACTCTTTTGCTGGCTTTTTATGATACAAACGGCTTTACTCCCGTTTCCGAAGAACAGATTAAAAATCATTTTACAAATAATTTTATAGTTTTCAAATCAATAAACGATTATCTTACAGTTACCGATTCAGACGGCAATTATGTTGCTATGACGGGCGACGCATTAACTCAGAAGCAGACCTCTTTCAAGGCTATGGCAGACAAAATTCAGGGCGAGGTGACTATTGATACAGTCTATGGCGAATATATGACCGCTCAGGGACAGACTGCAACTGAAATTGCAACCTCTGTTATATCAAAGGACAGCAACAACTACCCTCAGGGATTTTTTGAAAGAGTAAAGGCAATAGCTGAAAATGATGCAGATGCAGTAACTCTTGGAAATTATATCTTCTGCGTTCAGCACCTCAACTGTTTCTCTGATGATAACAGATACTATAATCTTTACCGTCAGGATTGTCTTATTTCTCTTGTTTCAAATGATTTTGAAAAAATACTTGATAAATGGACAGAAAAATATTCAATAAAAGAAAATGCAATTACAACCAAAAGGGTTGAAAAGGCTATTGAAAAAAACAAATTGAAAAAAGAAGAAACAACAACTCAGGAAACAACCACCGTTCCTGCAACAACAACTACAATTCCTGCAACCTCGGAGGCTCAGACTGAAACAACTACGGCAAAAGCAAATTAAAAAAATCAGTCAAAAAGCCTGATTTTCCGTGCTTTTTCAAGAGTATTTAATCTTTTATTAAAAATTTTTTAAAAAAATTTAAAAAAATGCTTGATTTTTCATTTTGACTTTGATATAATTCTTTTTGTTGTTAAGAAATGTGTTAAGCATTTTTTAGTCGGTGTTTATTACGATGAGGGTCCACCTGTTCCCATCCCGAACACAGAAGTTAAGCTCATTCGTGCTGAAGATACTTGGCGGGCAGCTGCCTGGGAAAATAAGTCGATGCCGACATTTTTTATACAGCCACTGGGCAATAGTCTGGTGGTTGTTTTTTTTTATAAAAATTCAACTTTACATTGAAATATATTTTGATTTAGTGTAAAATAAAAATGTTGATTACTATTTTGATAGTATTCGGGTTACCAGAAAGAAAACGGAGGCGTCCTAATGAATTACAATATTACTAAAAAACAGATGAAAGAGAATATCGATTCAAAGATTTCTCATTTCTTTGGTGTTTCCCCTGAAGAAGCAACAGAGGAACAATTTTACAAAGCAATAGCTATGCTTTGCCTTGAACTTATGAGCCAGGGCAGACAAGAATTTGTTAAAAAATCCTTAAAGCAGGGCAACAAAACAATCTATTATCTTTGTATGGAATTCCTTATGGGGCGTTCCCTTAAAAATACTCTTTACAATCTTAACCTTACTGATGTTGTAAGCAAGGTACTTAAAGAGCACGGCATAAGCATTGAAAAATTATATGAATGTGAGCCTGATGCAGGTCTTGGCAACGGCGGTCTTGGTCGTCTTGCTGCTTGCTACCTTGACGGTCTTGCAACACAGGGCTATCTTGGAATGGGTTACTCACTTCTCTATGAATATGGTATTTTCAAGCAGAAGCTTGTTGACGGCTGGCAGACAGAGCTTCCTGATTTCTGGCTTCCAGGCGGTGACGTTTGGCTTGTTCCAAGAGAGGACAGAAAAATTGAAGTTCGTTTCGGCGGTCAGATAAACGACCAGTGGGACGGCTCTTTCCATAATGTTGAGCATGTAAACTATACTTCTGTTTACGCTATCCCTCACGATATGTTCGTTGCTGGTAAAGACGGCAAGGGTATCAGTACCTTGCGTTTATGGCAGAGTAAAGCACCTGGTCTTGATATGAATTCATTTAATCAGGGCGATTACTTGCGTGCAGTTGAGCAGAACGCTATGGCAGAGGTTATCACAAAGGTTCTTTATCCTTCTGATAATCACCCTGAGGGTAAATCTCTTCGTTTAAGACAGCAGTATTTCCTTGTTTCTGCTTCTGTTCAGGATATTGTTCACCGCCATTTAAGACAGTTCTCAACTATGGATAACTTTGCTGAAAAGGTTGCTATCCATATTAACGATACACATCCTACAATGGCAATCCCAGAGCTTATGAGAGTTATGCTCGACGAATGTGGCTACACTTGGGATAAGGCTTGGGAAATTGTTACAAATACAGTTGCTTACACTAACCATACTGTTATGAAGGAAGCTCTTGAATGTTGGAGTGAGGAATTGTTCAGTTCATTACTTCCTCGTATTTATCAAATCGTTAAAGAAATTGATAACAGACTTCGTTCTTTCGTATGGGCAAGCACACACAATGCAGAAACAGTTGAAAATATGGCTATCGTTTCAAACGGTATTGTTCGTATGGCTAACCTTTGCGTTGCAGGCTCACATTCTGTAAACGGCGTTTCTGCTTTACACAGCGAAATCCTCAAACAGTCTGTTTTCAGAGATTTCTATGCAATCACACCTAACAAGTTTACAAATGTTACAAACGGTATTGCTCACCGCCGTTGGCTTTGCCAGTCAAACCCTGAGCTTACAAAGCTTATTGATGAGCTTATCGGTGACGGATATGTAAGAGATGCTTCTCAGCTTTCAGACCTTGCAAAATTTGCCGATGACAAGGAAGTTTTAAAACGCCTTGAACAGGTTAAAACTAATAACAAAAAGAAATTTGCTGAAACAGTTAAGAAAAAGACAGGCGTTGAGCTTGACCCTAACTCAATATTTGATGTTCAGGTTAAGCGTTTGCACGAATACAAGCGTCAGCACCTCAACGCTCTCAACATTCTTTCACAGTATCTCAAACTTCGTGATAATCCTGATATGGACTTTGTTCCTCACACATATATCTTTGCTGCAAAGGCAGCACCTGGCTATTATATGGCAAAGAAAATCATCAAGGGTATCTGCACTCTTGCTGATATTATAAACAACGATGAAAATATCAAGGGCAAAATGAAGGTTGTTTATCTTGAAGATTACAATGTTTCTCTTGCTGAAAAACTTATGCCTACTGCTGATATAAGTGAGCAGATTTCTCTTGCAGGAACAGAGGCAAGTGGTACAGGTAATATGAAGCTTATGATTAACGGTGCTATAACCTTGGGTACTCTTGACGGTGCTAATGTTGAAATACACGAAGCTGTTGGTGACGATAACATCTTCCTCTTCGGTATGACTACTCCTGAGGTTGAAAAGCTCAAACAAATGGGCTACCGTCCTGACACTTATTATCACAACAATAACGATATACGCCGTGCACTTGATGTTGTAAATTCAAACCACATTGCACAGGATTTCAGAGAAATAGGCTACAACCTTATTAACTCAGACCCATATATGGTTCTTGCTGATTTTGCCGATTATCACAGAGCACAGCAGCTTGTTGCTGAAACTTGGCAGAACAGAGAAAAGTGGAACAGAATGTCACTTATGAATATAGCGGGAGCAGGTCGTTTCGCTGCTGACAGAGCAATAACTGATTATGCAAGAGATATTTGGCACACAGGTCATATTGCATTGAAGTAATCTAAAAACAGATACTCCCATCGTAAAACGATGGGAGTATTATAATAATTTCAGGAGAATATTATGGACTATATTTCTTTTAATTCAAGAGATTATAAATATAAATATCCTTTTGGAGCAATCCCTAACGGAAGCGTTGTTACTTTAAGGGTTATGCTTCCAAGAGAAATTCTAAAAAACAGAGTTTCTCTTAAAATCCGCCGTGACGATAATCCTAACTTCGATACCTTTGATATGTATTGGGACTGTATGGAGGGCAACGACTTTGAATGGTGGAAAATAGAAAAGCCCATCGACGAACAAGGCCTTTATTGGTATCACTTTGAATATTCAACCGCTTTCGGCGATTGCAATATAACTCAGAATGATGCAGGTATCAGTCAGAATAACAACGACGGCAGAGAATGGCAGCTTACTGTCTATGATAAAGATTTCACTACACCCGACTGGATAAAGGGCGGTGTTATCTATCAGATTTTCCCCGACCGTTTTGCCCGCTCTGGTGAGCCGATAAAGAAAAATGTTCCAAAGGACAGAATTATTCGTGACGATTGGGGCGGAGAACCTGGCTGGCGACCAAACAAGCAAGGCAAGGTTCTCAACAACGATTATTTTGCTGGCGATTTAAAGGGCATTGAAAAAAAGCTCGATTATCTTAAAGATTTAGGCGTTACTTGTATCTATCTCAACCCTATTTTCGAGGCAAACTCAAATCACAGATACGATACTGCCGATTATAATAAAATCGACTGTCTTTTAGGCAATCAGAAAGACTTTGAAAATCTTTGCAAAAAAGCAAAGGCACTCGGAATAAGAATAATTCTTGACGGCGTTTTCAGCCATACGGGTGACGATAGTATCTATTTCAACAGAAAAAACCGCTATAAATCAATAGGTGCTTACAACTCAAAGGAAAGCCCTTATTATAGCTGGTACAAATTCAAACAATGGCCTGATGATTATGAATCCTGGTGGGGAATTGATGTTCTTCCCGAGGTAAACGAAGAAAACCCCGATTATCTCAATTTCATAACAGGTGAAAACGGTATTATCAGAAAATGGCTTAAACTTGGTGCAAGCGGTTGGCGTTTAGATGTTGCCGACGAATTGCCTGATGTTTTCATTGATGCACTTAAAAAAGCGGCAAAAGCGGAAAAAGACGATGCTCTTGTTATGGGCGAGGTCTGGGAAGACGCTTCAAACAAATGCTCTTATGGTTACCGCCGCCGCTATCTCTTAGGTCAGCAGTTTGACAGCATTATGAACTATCCTTTTGCAAACGCTGTTTTATACTATCTTTCAACAGGCGTTGCAGAGGGCTTCACAAACAGAATTATAGATATAATTGAAAACTATCCGCCTCAGGTTCTCCATTGTCTTATGAACCATATCGGCACTCACGATACTGTAAGAGCTATAACCGCTCTTGTTGCTGAGCCTGTTGGTGACAGGGGCAGAGAGTGGCAGTGTGACAAGCACCTTAACGCTGAACAGAAAGATTTAGGCATTCAGCTTATGAAGCTTGCAAGTGCAATTCAGTTCACTCTCCCTGGCGTTCCATCTATTTATTATGGTGATGAAATAGGTATGGACGGCTACAAAGACCCGTTCAACAGATATTGCTATGATTGGGAAAACGGCGACGAGGAATTGCGTGAATGGTATAAGCTTCTCGGCAAAATGCGTTCCTGCTGTGACGCTCTTATTGACGGCGATTTCCATGTTGTTTCGTCTTCAAACGGTTGCGTTGCTTATGAGCGTCTTAAAAATGATGAGGGCGTTCTTACAGTTGTAAACAGAAACGACTATGATATTGAATTTACAATTCAGAATATGCACTGGGACGAAATGGTTACTGTTGTTGGCGTATCGCCTGAGGACAATACTTTCACTTTGCCTGCAAACACCTGCACAGTTTTAGGCTGGGGCGAATGGGCAGAAAAATGGTGCGATATTATAAACTGATAAAAAAATCATTATCCTTGTTTTCAGGGATAATGATTTTTCAATAGAAAGGAAAAAGTGATTTTGAAATATATTTTCAAAGACGGAAATGTTGAAGTTACAGAATTTGATAATATAAATATTGCTCTTACCCTTGACTGCGGTCAGGCTTTCCGTTGGAGCTCTGACGAAAAAGGCGTTTGGCACGGAGTTGCATTCGGCAAGGTGCTTGACATTGAACAAACTCAAAGCAAGATAATATTTTTTAACACAAGCCTTGAAGATTTTGAAAAAATATGGCTCAATTATTTTGACCTTGAAAGAGATTACAAAAAGATAACCTCACAGCTTAAAAAGGACGAGCAGTTAAATAAAGCTATAACAGCGTGTTACGGAATACGCATACTTCGTCAGGAAAGCTGGGAAGCACTCTGTTCTTTTATAATCTCACAAAACAACAACATTCCAAGAATAAAGGGCATAATTGAGCGTATGTGCAAATGCTTTGGCGAAGACCTCTCAAACGGTGATTTTTCGTTTCCATCGGCTGAAAAGATAGCAACTCTCAGCGTTGAAGATTTATCGCCTTTGAGAGCGGGCTTTCGTGCAAGATATATTATAGACGCTGCTCAAAGGGTTGCCGACGGCAGAATTGACATTGAAAAAATATCGGCTATGGATATTGAAAAAGCAAGAGAAAGTCTTAAAACTATAACGGGCGTAGGTGCAAAGGTTGCAGAGTGTACTCTGCTTTATGGCTTTAACAGAATCGAGGCTTTTCCTATTGATGTATGGGTTAAGCGTGTTATGGCTGAGATGTATCCGAATGGTTTGCCTGAATGTACCAAGGGCATAGAGGGAATAGCACAACAGTTTTTGTTTCATTACATAAGGACGAAATAAGGTGATTGTTTAATTTAGAAAGATAAATTTTATCTTTTTAAATTAAAAAAGATAAAACAATTACCTTTCGACTGCCGTCGGGGCTTTCATTTTCTAACTTAAAATTTAATGCATACCAAAAGCAAGCCCACCACGGTCTCAATGCTCTTTAATGGCACAGGAAGAGGTTTCCAAAGGGGAAACACGAATAGGGTGCGACAACGAGGGTTTCCCCTTTGGCGGCGTTCTCTTGCCGAGCGTTCTCTTTC
Source organism: Clostridiales bacterium (assembly GCA_024680655.1). Classification (GTDB taxonomy): domain Bacteria; phylum Bacillota; class Clostridia; order Oscillospirales; family Acutalibacteraceae; genus UMGS263. The sequence goes on from JAILBY010000127.1 coordinate 6,999, forward strand.
GCTGATGAAAGAGAATGCGAGCCGTCGGAGACTAAACCAAAAAATTTATCTTTCTAAATAAAAAAAGATAAAAAGATTAGTTCTCGACTGCCGTCGGGGCTTTCATTTTCTTCCCCTTGACTGCATTTCTCTTGCGAGCGTTCTCTTTCGCTGCTGAAAGAGAATGCGAGCCGTCGGAGACAAAGGCTATTATTTTATGCAAGAAAAATGAAAGATAAAACAAATAGCAGAGGTATTTATTAGAAAACACCTCTGCTATTATAATATTATAAAAATCATTCTGAAAAAACTGTTTGTATCAGCTTTTCACAATTTTCAGGTGAGTATATCCAAGAGTCTATATGCTCACAGTTTGTAAAATAAGTCATCGGCTCAGGGGGATATTTTGCGTCAAAGGCATCTACTATTATCAGCTTTATCTTCATTTTTTCAGGGATAAGACTTTTTATGTAAACGCCTGCGTGCTGTCCCTGATGAACATCGGGTGAATACTCTGCAAGACCTGCAAGGTTTGGCGTAAGCTCAACAAATATCCCGTAATTTTCTATCGAGCGTATTATTCCTGGCACTGTTTCTCCCACGCTGAAATCCTGCACATTTTGCTCCCAAGTTCCCAAAAGCTCCTTGTGAGTGAGAGTTATTCTGCCATTTTCATCTATGCTCTTTACAATCGCCCTTATGTCCTCGCCCGTAAAGAAACGCTCGGACGGGTGCGGTATTCTTGAAACGGAAATTGCATCAACGGGAATAAGTGCAGGTATGCCCGAGGCTATATCAACAAATGCACCGAATTTTTCCATATGGGTAACTCTTGCGTCAATAACATCACCGCATTTAAGCGTTGACACATATTCTTTCATAGCCTCAACCTGAACTGCCCGTCGGCTGAGAATTGCAACTGTTCCGAACTCGTTTTTTTCAAAACGCATTATCTTAAAGGTTACGGGCTTATTGACTCTTGATATTAACGCTATATCTCTTATAAAGCCCTCCTCAATGCCTATTGCACCCTCGTTTCTTGGAATTATTCCCTGCATAGATATTAAATCTATATGCAAATTGTGTTCCTTATCACAAAGAATTGCCCTCGCTTCAAGCGTTGTTCCCAGCTTCATAGCTTCATTAAGATTTGCAACCGAGGATAATGCCATCTGATTTTCAAGGGTATCTATAAGCCAACCCTCTGGCATATAACTTGTCATATAATCTCGTCCTCCCATAGTCTTTGTTTTAAATTTATATGGTGCGAAAAGAGATTTTATAACTGCCTTGATTCTGCTTTTTCTATCGTCCGTTTTACTCTTAAAAGCATACCTCAAATTTATAGACAAAGAATTCAGCTTTTGATATAATAATATATTAGAGAAAAAAGTTTGCTTTTATTGTGAGGTGCTTATTATGGATGTCTGCAAGGGCGATATTCTTGTGATGAAAAAAGCCCACCCCTGCGGTTGCTATGAATTTTCAGTATTGCGTTCAGGTATGGATTTCCGCATTAAATGCAACGGCTGTGGCAGAGAGGTTATGGTGCCTCGTTCAAAAATAGAAAAAAACATAAAAAAGATAATAAGGGAAAACGGAGAATAATATATGCTTGAAAAACTTGAAACAGTAGAAAAAAAATTAAATGAAATAAACGAAAAGCTTTGTCAGCCTGAAATTGTTTCCGACCAGGAGCAATACAAAAAGCTTATGCAGGAAGCAAAGCATATAACCCCTATCGTTGAAAAATACAAGGAATTTAAAACGGCAAGAGATAGCTTTGAAGAAGCAAAGGCTTTGCTTGAAGAGGGCGGAATGGAAAAAGATTTTCGTGAAATGGTGCAGGAAGAATTTGACACCGCCCGTGATGATATGGAAAAAATCTCGGAAGAGCTTAAAATATTGCTTCTTCCTCGTGACCCGAATGATGATAAAAATGTTATCGTTGAAATCCGAGGCGGAACAGGCGGTGAAGAAGCTGCCCTTTTTGCAAACACTCTTTTCCGTATGTATTCAATGTACGCTGAAACAAAGGGCTGGAAAACTGAAATTCTTTCAGCAAACGAAACAGAGCTTGGCGGTTTTAAAGAAATCAGCTTTATGATTGAGGGTGAGGGTGCTTATTCCCGCTTTAAATTTGAAAGTGGCGTTCACCGTGTTCAGCGTGTGCCTGAAACAGAGTCGCAGGGCAGAATTCACACCTCTGCTGCAACCGTTGCCGTTTTGCCAGAGGCAGAAGAGGTTGATATTGAAATAAATCCTGCTGATTTGCAGATTGATACTTTCCGTTCAAGTGGTGCAGGCGGTCAGCACATTAACAAAACAGAGTCAGCAATACGCATTACCCATCTGCCGACTGGTACAGTTGTTGAGTGTCAGGACGAAAGAAGCCAGTACAAAAACAAGGACAAGGCTATGAAAATTCTCCGTTCAAGAATTCTTGAAAGTGAAAGAGAAAAGCAAAATGCCGCTATTGCAGGTGAAAGAAAGGCACAGGTCGGCTCAGGCGACCGTTCAGAGCGTATAAGAACATACAACTATCCTCAGGGCAGAGTTAGTGACCATAGAATTAACCTCACTATCTATCGTCTTGAACAAGTGCTTAACGGCGACCTTGATGAAATTATAGATGCACTTGTTACCGCCGATACGGCTGAAAAATTGAAGGCAGAAGAAGAATAAAACAATGGAAACTTTATTACTCAATGAAAACCAAACACAAAAAGCAGGCGAGCTTTTAAAAAACGGCGAGCTTGTTGCAATACCGACTGAAACAGTCTATGGTCTTGGTGCAAACGCACTTGATGCAAAGGCTGTAAGCAATATCTTCAAGGCAAAGGGCAGACCGCAGGATAATCCTCTGATAGTTCACATAAGCGAGTTTGACGAAATCAAACCTCTTGTAAGGGAAATTCCTGAAACTGCTATAAAGCTTGCAGAAAAATTCTGGCCAGGTCCTCTCACTATGATAATGAAAAAAAGTGAGCTGATACCTGATGAAGTGAGTGCAGGGCTTGATACAGTTGCTATCCGTATGCCCTCACACAAAATTGCAAGGAAGATTATAAAGCAGGCAGGTATCCCTATTGCCGCACCAAGTGCAAACACCTCGGGGTTACCAAGCCCCACAACTGCACAGCATGTAATGAACGATATGAACGGAAAAATATCTGCCGTTGTTGACGGCGGCGAATGTGAAGTCGGCGTTGAGTCAACGGTTATCACTCTTGTTACAAATCCGCCAAAGCTTTTACGCCCGGGCGGTATAACCTTTGAGCAATTAAAGAGTGTTTTGGGTGAGGTTGAAATAGATAAAGCCGTGACAAAACCGCTTGAAAAAAATGCAGTTGTTGCGTCACCTGGAATGAAATACAAACACTATTCGCCTAAAACAAGGGTTATAATTTTAAAGGGCGATTTTGAAAAATACAAGGCTTATCTTAACTCAAAAAAGGGTGAAAATATCGCCGCTTTATGCTTTGAGGGAGAAGAAAAAGAGCTTGATTGCAAAAGCGTTACTTACGGAGTTAAGTCTGATGATTTAACTCAGGCACATCTATTGTTTTACGCTTTAAGAAAGCTTGATGAATTAGGCGTAGAAACAGCCTATGCCCGTTGCCCGTCACAAGAGGGCGTGGGACTTGCAGTTTACAACAGACTGATAAGAGCCGCCGCATTTGAGATAATTGATTTGAAATAGAAGAAAAAAATAAAAAGCAGAGGTGCTTTTCACGCCTCTGCTTTTTTTATTAAACTTATCTTTCTAAATTAAGCAAGATGAAATAGTTGGCTTTCGACTGCCGTCAGGGCTTTCATTTTCTTCTCGTTGAAGAAGAAAACGAAACAAAAGAAGTCAAGTTAAGGGGCACCAGACTACTGCGACAAAAGTCTGGTTCCCCTTAACAATTCCCTCCCCTTTCATTTCTGCCTTGATAAAGCCCATAGGCTTTTACCCTCTGCAAAAATTTAACTTGATATAGCAAAGCCACTTACAACGGCTTTGCTGATAAATTTTCTCAAACTTACTTCTAAATTTTTACTGATACGCAAATACTTTCTTTTTTATCAAGAAAAAAGTATAGATAAAATTATTCGGTAGCATATCTATAATAGCAGACTTAAAGTAAGATAAAAATTAAAGGCTTTTATGAAAATTAGCCGATAGAACAAGAGTGTTTCCAAAGTGGCGATACACTTTGGTCGGGAAGAAAGGGATTGTCAAGGGGAAGAGAACTCGAAATTTTCTTCC
>JAILBY010000144.1 GCA_024680655.1 Clostridiales bacterium
TTTTTCCTATACAGGCGTACGCGAATCGATAGCTATTTTTGTTTGACAAAATAGCTATCAGCAAGTATAATTATATTATCGCGGAAAAACCGCAAGGAGGCGCGTTATGAACCCAATTCCGATTTTTGAGGCAAAGAACAAGCTGCCGCTTTTTATCCACCAGGCGGAAGAGTCCGGCCCGGTCTTTATTTCCCGCCACAATAAAAGCGTGGCAGTCATTCTTTCAATCGACGAATTCAACAAGCTGAGCGCAAGCGCAAAAAAAACGCCGATTTGGGAGCGCGCTAAAAAGCTTAGGGAACAGTACGCCCCGGACTTGACCAACGAAGAAATCGACCAAATATTCAACGTGCGAGACAATTCGGTTGACACATACAATTCAAATGTTTTTGACGGAGTCTTTGACTGATGGCTGCGGAAGAAAATATAATAGAAGAAGCGCCGCACTACTTGCTGGACACAAACATAGTTTCGGAACTCATCAAGCCGGACGCAAGCTTTAGCGTCGTTCAAAAAATCTCGGAGCATAATTCCGACTGCGCGATTTGCGCGCTCGTTTGGCAGGAACTGCAGTTTGGCGTGGAACTATTGCAAGACGGCGCGCAAAAAGCCTTCCTAAAAAAATTTGTTGAAGAGCTTTGCGGCGACTTTAAGATTTTGAATTACACTAAAAAGGCGGCGGAAGAGCACGCAAAGCTGCGCGCGCAATTGCAAAAAATCGGAAAGCCAACGCAGCATTTTGACAGCATGATTGCCGCCGTCGCCCTGGCCAACCGCATGATTTTGGTCACCGGCAACGCCAAGCATTTTTCCGCCATCCAAAAAGCCAGCGGCCTGCAAGTGGAAAACTGGCTGGAGTAAAAAAAAACGGCCTCCCCGCGATGGAGGAAGCCGCCGGCTCGTGTTTACGAACGCAAGACCTTAATTGTTGTTTCGAGCCGTTTCACCGCGTCCTAAAGGCGTTGCCCGGACGCTGCTTAAACCACGGCCCTGCAAAAAGGAGCTTACTGTTTTACAAATACACGTTCTATGTCATTGCCGTCCTTAAGAGAAAAACTATGAGAGCTTACTGAATCATTTACAACACATTCGTACCTGTCGGTTTCATTAAATTGGAAGAAGACAGTTTTGCCATTCGTGGAATAAGCTCCATTATAACTGCTTGCAACATTACCGTTATAAATCGTGGAGTTAGTACATATATTCCCTGTTGAGCTAAATTGTATTTTCAGTAAAAATCCACTACCAAGATCGCATTGCCATGTGGTGCCTGCAAAAACATAATCCGCTGGCTGGACTTCTCCGTTTAAGCCTATGCAAAGGGCGGGAACAATGCCAGACCATGGACTTACAGCGCTTGTACTATAAGGAGCGCTGGGGTCCACTTCCCCTGTAACCACTTGCCCGTCATATATTACTCTATCAACATAATAATAACCTATCGTCTTACCATTATCAGTCGATGCAGGCGATCGAGTGAAATGCTCACTGGCCCAGCCAGCATATTTATATCCTACACTAGCATAGCGCGCTCTTGCAAAATCAGTAGGATATCGCTGCCGATTGTGGAGGGTGCTTAAGCCGTCAGTGCGATCCGAAGCATCTCCAAAGCCATAGGCGCTGTTAGTCCATTCATGTGAACTTAAAAGAAACAGTTTGTCATCTGTGTCGTCGCAAGTGCCCCTGCCGCCATTACCGTTGACTGGATCTAATTTCTGAGCCGCCGAATTGTCAACATGGGTTCTGATTATTCTGCTGATTGAGTCCTGCGTAAAGGCCGTCTGCAAAAAGCCCTTAGAAACATATTGTTCTTCAAAAATTGTTCTGTATTTACTATCTGCCCCCCTGTAAAAAGGAAGCCCATTTAAATACGCTCTTATTCCGCTGGCTTTATAATTGCTGGGAGAATCTTTGTGTGGATCCCTCCAGATGGTATCGTCACAGAATTTTACATTTGCATCAATTATAGATTCTGCTACTAATAGGCGGCCTGTTTTACTTCCGCTTGTTCCGTCAACGTCATAACTGTCTGTAAGAACACGCCATTTTACCGGCATAACCTTGAAGTAACGCCATGTATCCTTACCTGTTAAAGAACCGTCTGTATATTTGGGATGATTCATAGATGTCCAGTAAGAATTCTCCTGGAGATGTACGTAATAGTTTCCATCGCTTGCGGGAATGTAGGCAAGGCTGCCTCTTGTAATGGCGCGGCTTTCGTCAAAAGTAAGCTGAGCTTCAAGATCCTTGCTCAAAACATTCTGTGGATAGTCGCCAAAATTAACATATGTGGCAGACGACCCCGCAGTTCCGTCCGTTCCTGCGGGCAAGACTTCCGGCGTGTCGTGGAAGGTGTACTGTTTATAAGTTGTTGCTACAGTCCACTGCGCTGTCAGCGTGACATTTGCCGTTTCAATCGTAAAGGTTTTTGTTCCCGCGCTTGTGTAGGTTGTCGTTCCGTCGCTCCAACCGGCAAAGGTGTAATTGTCGCGGGCTCCGACTCCGTCAAACTTGACCGTGACAGTGTCGCCCTTGTGGTATGCGGTTGAGTCTGTTGGAACTGCGATTACAGCGCTGTCAACGCCGTCCGCGTAGGTTACAGTGTAGTCTATCCATTTGTAAGTCGCCGTTATGCTCACATTCTTTGCAGGCATCACAAAAGTCGTTTTTGAATTTGTAGGAGCAGAAAAAACAACGCCATCTGACGATGTCCACTTGTCAAACACTTTGCCCGCTTCAGGAGCGTTTGCGGTTATTACAATCGTTCTTGCCGTTTCACCGCTTGTCACAGGCTGGTCTGCAAATGTCGCCGTTCCGCCAGTAACGCTGATAGAGAATGTGTTTGCCGCAAGCTGCGTAAATGTCGCGCTGACTGTGACATTCTTTGCGGGCATGACAAAAGCGCCGCCTTCAACCGTAACGGCCGCGCCGTCAGAATCCGTAACGCTCCATTCGCCAAACTGATATCCGCCTTGCGGAGTCGCTGTAAGGGTAACAGTGTCTCCTTGCGCGGCGCTTGTCTTGTCGGCTCCTATCGTTCCGTGCTCTATGCCTTGGGCAATCGTGATTGTGTAAGTTGCCGCATTGCCGCTGCTTCCGCCGCCGGTTGTCGTCTCAACCTTGGCAATCGTAATCGTGTCGTTTGCGTCTTGTGTGTTGGCCAGCGTTCCGCTTGTCAGGTCGCCGGAATAAGTTTTTGTCGTCGTGGTGGAGGCGCCGTTTGAGTCCGTGGTCGTCGTGGCGATTGTGACGGTCACGTTGGAGCTTCCCGCTCCTTGCGCCTGGACGGTGATTGTCTGGCCGCCTTGGGTGATGGTTACGACGCCGGAACTGTCAACCGTTCCAACTTCGGTTTTTGTTCCGTTTTGCGTGACGGTAACTTTTCCGTCTTTTACGGTGTATTCAGTTCCGCTGATTGTCCACTTGGTTTCTGTCGTGTTTTGCTGGCTTTGTCCGCCACCAGTGTTGTCGCCGCCAGTTCCGTTTCCTCCGCCGGAACCTGTTTGCGTTCCGCCGCCTAAAGCAGCGAGAGCCGCGCCGCCGTCAGAAGAATTGCTGCAGCCAGCGAGCGCCAGAGCGAACGACGCGAGCAAGGCAAGCGCCGCAATCCTAAATGTCTTTTTCATTCTTCTACCTCCGATTTGAATGAACTTTTTATAAAAACAAAAAGCCCGCGGAGCAAGGGCAAAAGCGTCCTTACAGCGCGGGCTGTGCTTTAAGGTTTTAAAGACTATTCTTCTATTGATTGATTGATTGATTGATTGATTGATTGATTGATTGATGCATAATCTATGCCCTTATTTTATTACGTTTCTGGTATAAGTTATCATTATATTCTTAACCTGTAAATATATACTACACATAAGCTAATTTGTTTTCCATACACAAATTCATCAGTCGGTCAAAAGTGTTGGGTAGCTTATTGTTGTTTCTAAAGCAGAACTCATTGATATAATTCTGCATATATTTAACAGAGATATGATGATAGATACCGTAAATACCTCTCTTTAATAATCCCCAGAAACTTTCAATTCCATTGGTATGTATTCCGTTACCATTACTATATTCTCTAAGGGAATGATTAACTGAAAGTCTAATGGTTATTAATATTCTTATGATCCATAAAGTTATAACCTCTAAAATCGTCTGTAACAACAATGGTATCTTTCTTACAGATGTTATCTAATACCTTGAATAACTGTTTACCAGATAAGACTTTACCCTCTTTATTGGGAAACATAACCTTTGCAATGACTTTCTTAGAATCACGCTCTTTAATACCAACAACAGAAGTTTTCTTAGTACCACGACCTCTCTTATTCGGAACTGCCGG
>JAILBY010000151.1 GCA_024680655.1 Clostridiales bacterium
GCGGCCGCGCCAACATGCTCAAAAGCCACCCCGTCGGAAAAATCATAAACGGCATCGACTCCGGCGCCCTCTTCGAAGAAATCACAAAAAAATAAATCGCCGTCACCCCGAGCCATTCCGCCACCCCGAACTTGTTTCAGGGTGATTTTTTGCGCGAACCCTTTGGCGGCGGATGCGCGTATTTCCATCAATCCCAGCCGAACGCCATCCCCCGCCTTGCGCCGTTCCCTAACGGTCAGCCCTTCGGGCCGCTCCGCGCGGCTCCAGCCGGGCGCGGCGCGTTGGCCCGCCACCCCGCTGTCATCCCAAACTTGATTCGGGATGACGCCCCCGCCCATATTCCGCTTTCCCTTGAAAAACTTACCGCCTTTTCCTTTCAACCGCGTAAAAAAAACTTGCGCGAATGACAAAACTGCGTTAAAATTACGTTAAAATAAAAAGAAAAAAAGTGGAGGAAAACGATGAAAAGTTTCAACCAAAAATCATCGCGCCTGCTTTTGGCGCTGGCAGCCTGCGCGGCCCTTTCCTTTGCGGCCTGCTCAAACTCTAGCGACAACACGATTCCTACTGGGGCAACAGGCGGCGCCACGCCAACCACCAATGGAGGCGGAACGACAACGACTACAGAAACTCCTGGCGCTCCTGAAACTCCTGCGACGCCTGCAACATACACAATCACCGTCGGCTCCTTTGAAAACGGAACTGTCGTCGCAAGCCCGACTTCCGCGGCCTCCGGAACCACAGTGACCCTGACCGCGACCCCCGCTTCAGGCTGCGCCTTGTCAAGCATTTCCGTAACGGCCGCCGACAGCAGCGCGGTCACTCTAAGCGGAAGCGGCAACGCAAGGACCTTCACAATGCCAGCCCAAAACGTGACCGTGAGCGCGGCCTTTGCCGCTTTGCTCAGCGGTGGAGCGTACACAGCCTTGGCCGCCGGAACAGACGGAAGCGCTGGAACAAGCGGAACTTACGTCACCTTCGGCTTGTGGCCGCAAACAATCAAAGGCAGCGCCGTCACCGTTGACGAAAGTGTGTCCATTACCGTCGGCGCCTTCACCTACTACAAGGGAAGCGACAATTGCTGGTACGCAAAGCTCGCGGAAAACGCTTATGGTAGCGGCTACACTTACAGCGATGAATCGACCGTCGGCCAAGGCGGAACGTCCTACAAATATTTTAAGGTTGAGCCAATCAAGTGGCGCGTCCTTACTGACAACTACAGCGGAAAAAAGCTCTTGCTTGCCGAAAGCATACTAATCGGAAAGCGTTATGCCGCATCCAGCAACAACTACGCGAATTCAGAAATCCGCGCATGGCTCAACGACGGCTTCTTGAACGCCGCCTTCATCTCAAGCCAGCAATCAGCCATCGCAACGACGACAGTGGACAACAGCGCCGCTTCAACCACTGACAGCGGCGGAAGCATAACGCAGGCCACAAGCTACGCCTGTGAAAACACGAGCGACAAAATTTTCTTGTTGAGCGAACTGGAGGCCACGACAAGCGCCTACGGCTTTGACGTCTACGACGCGGAAGGCGGGGGCAACGCGAGAATCCGAAAGACGACCGACTACGCCAAGGCTAGCGGCGCGCAGCAGAGCGGCTGGTGGTGGCTGCGCTCTCCCTGCGATAGTAGTGGCGACGTGCGCGACGTCAACGGCTGGGGTAACACCGAAAACCTCAACACCGTCAGCCACAGTGGTGGCGGGGTTGTGCCGGCTTTGTCCGTAAATTAGCCTGCCTGTCACCCTGAACTCGTTTCAGGGTGATTTTTTTTCAACCAGTCATCCCGAACTTGCCCGTCATCCTGAACTTGATTCGGGATGACAGCCTCGCCCATATTCCGCTTTCCCTTGAAAACCATCCCCGCCTTTCTTCCGCGCCCTGGAAACTCGAAGCGGCGGGGCGCGCGAGGGAAAAAGGGGCCGCCGCCCGCTTCGCGGCCACCGCGTCTCGCGCCTCGCCCCAAAGACGCGACCGCGGGAAAGGCGGGCCGTTTTTCCCAGGAGCGCCCCGCCGTTTTAGGCCTTTCAACCGCGCGAAAAAAAAGTTTAAATTTTTTCAAAAAAAAGCGGAATTCGCTTGACACTTTTTCGCAAAAGCGCTACATTCTCTTTTACCGCTCAATCATTGGGCGGCGTTCTTTGGAAACAGCAGGGAAGGGAAGAAAACGGT
>JAILBY010000154.1 GCA_024680655.1 Clostridiales bacterium
AAAATTAACATTTGAAACATTGAAAAAAGAGTTTTTTAACTATATAATTTAATAGTAATAATAAATTCAGGGAGGTTTTTAGTATGAGAAATCACGAAGTTACAAAAATCCAGCCTTTGTTAAATGAAAAAGGAGTTCTCAACGAGCCTGGCTGGTCAAAAAGCCTTCTTCAACAATACGACCGCAATATGATAAAAGCTCCCAAGTTCCGCATTAAAGAATGGGACTATTACCTTGTTGTTGGCAAAGATTTTGCCCTTGCCTTTACTATTTCAGATGACGGATATATCGGCTTGCAGTCCGTTACTTTAATTGATTTTAAAGTGCCGTCAGAGCATACGGAAACTGTACTCAACGCTTTCCCTATGGGCAAGCTTAAACTTCCCTCAACCTCTGAAAAGGGCAATACTATATATAAAGATAAAAGACTTGATATGCAATTCCTTGTCAGCGAAGGTCAACGCCGTATAGTATGCGATTTCAAGGACTTCAAGGACGGCAAGCCGTTCAAATGTGATATAACTCTTTCTCAACCGCCTATGGACACTATGGTAATTGCTACGCCTTGGCGTGAAAAGGATACTGCCTTTTATTATAACCAAAAAATAAATTGTATGAATGCAAGCGGTAAAGCAACCTTTGACGGCATAGATTATATTCTCAACCCTGAAACTGACTTCGGTACACTTGACTGGGGCAGAGGTGTATGGACATACGATAACACTTGGTTCTGGGGCTCAGGCAACGGAGTTGTTGAGGGTAAGCCCTTTGGCTTCAATATAGGCTATGGCTTCGGCGATACCTCGGCAGCAAGCGAAAATATGCTTTTCTTCGACGGCAAGGCACACAAGCTTGATGATGTTAAATTCCATATACCAAAAGATAGCTATACAAAGCCGTGGAAATTCACTTCCTCTGATAATCGCTTTGAAATGTATTTTGAGCCTATTATTGACCGAAAAGCAAAAATAGACCTGAAATTTATTTTGACCGACCAGCATCAAGTGTTCGGCAAAATGAGCGGAACTGCTGTACTTGACGACGGCAAGGAGCTTGAAATAAAAGATTTGCTTTGCTTTGCAGAGCATGTTCACAATAAATATTGAGGTAAAACATTTGGCAGAAAATCGTTTAATAAGAGATAATCAAACACTCTGGTATCAGAAAAAAGCAAAACAGAATTCAAAAGAAAGTATCTCACAGGCTTTGCCTATTGCTTGCAAAAGTATATGGGCAAGGCTTTTCGGCGGTACAAAAAAAGAGCTTATAAGATTAAACCATTTAAAAGATTTGCCTGAAAATGAAAAAAACAGACTTGACTTATTCTTTGATTTTCAAGGTATCCATTCAAGCAAAAATTATATAAGAGATTTATGCCTTAATGATGCAACGGCAAACACAGATTTTTATTCTATGGGTACACATCACCGCAGAATATGCTTTGCAAATTATGAAGAAAATCTTTTGGTTTATCATATAACGGCAGACAAGGAGAAAAAAATCTCTTTCAAATTAAAGCCTGACGCAAGAAAACTCAATGGCTCTTACGCATTTACGAATAATATTCTTACAATATGCTATGAAAGTGAAAATTATTTCTGCTGTTATGCTATAAAGGTTGAAAACATCTCGGGTTACAGCGAACACAACTCAAATTCTGTTATTGTAAGCCGTGCCGACGAGGCAACTGTCTATGTTCTTTTTGAAAAGGGACTTATTGCCTATAAAAATAATATCCTTAAAACTGCGGTTGAGCGTCTTGAAAGTTCAACCCAAAAGGGCTACGACAGAATTCTTTTAAATCATCTTGAAGACTATCGTGAAAAATTCTTTGCAATTTCTTTTGATATAGCACAAAAGGAAGCGTTATGCACTACTGATAAGCTATTAAAGAACTATTCTGCAAACAAAAAAGAACTTGAAAATCTGTTGTTTCAGTATGGTAGATATATAAGCATTTGCTCAAAAGGCAAGGATTTATCGCCCGAAAAAGAAAAGAGCGATATTTCACTTGATATGTATATCAAAACGCTTATGCCAAACCTTATGAGCAAAATGTCACCCTTTGACACAAACAGGTGTATTTTTGCCTCAGGTGTTATGACAGAATTTCTCTTTGATTTCAAGGACGGAAAAATCACGCCTCTCCCTCAAAAAAGACTTGCGTGGGCTGATGGCTGTGTTTGTGGAATAAACCTTGCTGATAAATTTATTGCCGATATTAAATGGCAAAACTACAAGGTAAAAAACATAAAATTAAAATCAATCAAAGGTGAAAGCTTTGAAATGGATATTTCAGATTTTGGAAAATATGATTTCAAGAACTCTGGCGGTGCTTTGGCAGGACTTAAAATTGACGGCTTTTCTGCTCACTTTGACACCCAGCCAGAAGATGTTTTTGAGTTCTTTACAAATTTATAAAGCATAAAATAATTAAGGCTTCGCCTTGCTCACCATAAGCCAGAGCCTTATTGCATCAATATTTTAAGAAAATGAAGATAAAAAAGAAAGAGTGCTCAGCACTCTTTCTTTTTTTTGTAATGGATAAGCGTGTATGTAAAAGTTCACTCAAAATATCTTTTTCATCAAGCCGCATTGTCAGGGCTTGTATGTGGTCTTACAACTATTCTTTTAGGTTGCTGTGGCTGCTGTGCATCAATAGGAA
>JAILBY010000159.1 GCA_024680655.1 Clostridiales bacterium
CCTGCTGAGTTTCCGTAACTAAAACACCTGCCCTTTCAAGAGCCTCAACAATAACTTTTGCGGGTACACCCTCAACGCCAAGCTTTCCTTCCTTTGACGGTACAGTCTTTCTGCGTTCTTTACCCATAATATCAGGTATATAAGCGTTTATTATCTGCTCCTTTGGTATAGAGCCTGTAAAGAAAGAGCGGATTTTAAAGCCAGCCGAATCGCTATCAGTAAGAATAATAATACCTCTTTCGCTTGCAAGCTTTCTTATCAGCTTTTGCTTTTCCTTATCGGTAAAAACTGAAAATCCGTTAGTTGTTATAATCGGTGCGTCTATTATTGAATTAAGCTTTATTTTATCATATTTACCCTCAACAATAATAGCTTGTTTTATCTTTATCATTTTATTCTCCCGAAATCATTATAAGCTTAACAACGCATTTTTCGACCAAAAAGCGTTTATCTGTTGCAGTTGATTTAAGTCCCTGGTCGGCAATCATAAGTTCATCAAGACATTTTCTGAGCTGTTCGATGCTGAGCCTTGACGAAAAGCGTGTTGCCTTATCAAGCCTGAAGGTTGATTTACCATAGCTGAAATAATCCGAAAGAGAATATATATGCTTTCCGCAAACGCCCGTAACCTTTGTTCTATACATATCAACATAGGTTGATATAATAGCACCCATTATCATTATAGGATCAGTTTTGAGTGCAAAAAGAGAATTGAGTATAGACATCGCTGTTTTTGATTTTCTTGCAACTATTGCATTGACCAAATCAAAAGCACTCGCTTCAACGCTTTTCGTAGCAAGCTTATCAATAACCTCTTTGTTGATTACACCCTCATTTATATAAAAGCATATTTTTTCAAGTTCATTCAAAAGTGAGTTAAGGTCTTCGCCTACTGTTTCAACAAGATAATTAGCACAAACTCTGTCAAGCTCGCATTTACGCTTTTTTGCACCGCTTATAAGAAGCTTTGCCAAATCGCTTTGTGTAAGGCGTGAAAAATTAACAATATCCCCCACCTTGCTCATCTTTGTTACGGGCGATTTCCACTTAGTTCCCTTTGGATTGACCTCTATTGAATACATCCAGAAAATCAGAACAGTTGTATCGGGCAAATCTGAAATAAGCTCCTCAAACTTTTTCTTTTCTGTTTCATTCAATTCATCAATACGGAAATCCTTTACAAGAACACAAACATATTCGCTCATCATCGGCATAGCCTCAACACATTCGGCTATTGTGTCAACATTCGTTTCATTTCCTTCAAGCGTATGAAGATTGAATGCTTCAAATTCAGGCGGAACTATCGCTTTTAAAAGGCGTTCAACATAAACCTTTTTCATATAATCCTCTTCACCGCAGATAAAATACAAGCGTGAAAAATTGCCCGTTTTTATCTGCTCTTTTAATTCATTCTCTTTTATTTCAGGCATTTTTCTCACTCCTTATCTGATAGGCTGTATCGCCCTGTGTTCTTATTGTAATTGTACCATAATTAAATGTAGAATACACATTTTCTTTTTCAAAAGATTTATTACTGCTCAAAACAACCGAACTGAAATTATAATTTTCATAATTTTCAGGCAAGGAATATCTTGAAACAAGTATCTGACTGTTATAAATCCAGCTTTCTGGTATTTTTTCTAAATCTTCACCTGGATAGAACAAAATCAAAATTGCAGTATTGTCAACAGTAACAAAAGCCACTGAAACTTCTTCATTATTGATATAGCGTACTTTTACCCTTTCATTCAAGGAAAATTCACCATAGGGCTGATATAAAATATTATCAGGCAGATTATATTCTGAAAAGCTTTGAATATCAACTGCTGAAATTATATTTTTGCATTTTATATTTCCCGTAACCTCTTCAAGTGCCGATATTTCCGTTGTTTTATTTCTCGGAATAAGCAGATAATCTATATCGTTGCTTGAAGTATCGTCAAGTGCGTTTGATATTTTATTAAAGGTTAAAAAGCTACCGCCACACCCTATAAGAGCAACATCATTTTTATCGCTCACCATAACGGCTATACCGTTTCCAACATCATTGACGGTTACATCCGAAACCTTGGAATTAAAGGCTAATCTAATACTCGGTATCATAACAGCTACACAGCATATTACTGCAACTGCTGTTTTTATATTCTTTGAAAAACTGCCCGTTAAACTTATTGCTATAACAAATATTATAGCACAAGCAACAATGAAAAACGCACCATAAATTTTATCAATAGAAACATAGGCAAAGGGAATTTTTGAAAGCAAATGTGCTGTATATATAACAAATTTACACAGAAGCCCTGAAATAAACATAAGCGGTCTGATTATAACAGCGGTTACGATATTCATAGGAATAATTGAAGCCACACCGCCTATAAGCATAGCAAAGGTTGCAAGATTTGTGATTATCAGATTTGAAAGCGGTGCGATAAGGCAAAGCTTGCCAAAATAGAGTATATTTACAGGCAAGGTGAATACCGTTGCACTAAAAGTAACTGAAATTACAGAAAGAATGAACTTTACGCTCTTACTCAATAATGCTGATTTTATCTTTTGACAAATATCAGAAATAGCCTTATTGAAAAATTTTGAAAGCAGAACTATTCCAAGGCAAGCTAAAAGAGAAAGCAAAAAGCCTGCATCAAGTGCTGAAAATGGATTTATAAAACAAACAATAAGCGTTGCAAGGCCAAGCGAATTTACAGAGTCAGGCTCTAATTGAAGAATTATGCCTATAAGATAGACCAAAATCATTATGCCTGCACGCATAACAGAAAAGGTAAAGCCCGTAACTGCCATAAACAAAAGCACG
>JAILBY010000172.1 GCA_024680655.1 Clostridiales bacterium
ACGGTCAGTGCTGTTATGTTGATTTTTTCTGTTTTTATTATGTCGGCAGTATCATACGGCTACTATTTTTTACCCAACGAGGTTTCTGTTCTTGACAATAGATTTTCCGATTTCAATAGCGTTTTTAAATTTTCACCCGTAAGTAAAGGCTCAGATAAATCATCGCTTAAAGTTGATAGTAATAATTTAAAGGAAAGCACAGCAAGATTTTCTCTTTTTAATATTTTTCCTATAAAAGAAAGCAAGGTTAATTTAACACAGCGTCGTTATGTTGTGCCGAGTGGTAAGGCTTTTGGAATAAAGCTTTATACTCAGGGCGTTATTGTTGTGCAGACTCAGAGTATTCTTTCCGCTGGAAAAAAGATAAATCCGTCACAGGAATCGGGCTTGCGGGTAGGTGATGTTATATTGAAGATAAATTCAAAACAAATAACTCAAAATTCTGATGTGGCTGAAATTTTTGAAAATAGTAACGGTGAAAAGGTTGAAATTGAATTTGAAAGAAATTCCGAACAAAAAACGCTTTATCTTCAACCCGTTTTGTCTGATGAAGATGGAAAATACAGAGCAGGTATATGGGTGCGTGATTCCTCGGCAGGAATAGGAACTATGACCTATTATGATAAAACAAATTCGATTTTTGCAGGCTTGGGACACCCTGTATGTGATATTGATACGGGCGATATTATGCCTCTTTCAAGCGGTAAATGTGTTGAAGCTCACATTTATAATTGCTACAAGGGAAATAAAGGAACAGCAGGCGAGCTTTGTGGCTCTATAAGTGACGAGAGCATAGGCGATTTAAAGCTTAACAGTAATATGGGTATATACGGAATAATTGACAAAATCAATGAAGAGGACGAGGTTATACCCGTTGCGTTAAATCAGGAAATTAAAGAGGGCAAAGCACAGATTATTGCAACAGTAAATCAGCAAGGACCTCAGTATTATGATGTGGAGATTAAGAAAATTTATTCCAGCATAAATTCCAACACAAAAAATATGCTTATTGAGGTTACAGATGAAAAGCTTATTGCACAGACGGGCGGTATAGTTCAGGGGATGAGCGGTTCGCCGATAATTCAGAATGGTATGCTTGTGGGTGCAGTAACTCATGTCCTTATAAACAATCCTTTACAGGGTTATGCAATTTTTGCCGAAAATATGATAAAAACAGAGGATAGTTTGAATATTTCAATAGAAAAACAAGCCTCTTAAAAATATTTTGTAGCAATTCGTAGAAATGGAAATTTTTGGCAAAAACCTCTTGATAAAATTATGGCTGTTATGGTAAAATATGGCAGAAATAAAAAACGGAGGTTTTATAAATGTCAAAACAAATCAAAATAATGCTTGCAGAAGAAGGCAGCGAATACGGAAAGAATTGTGCAAATGTTTTAAGAGGCTACGGCTATGAAGTAAATCTTGTGCCAAAGGACGGAACTCAGGTTTTATCAAAGCTTGAAAATTCATCTCCTGATGTGCTCTTAATGGATACCTTTATGCCAAGGGTTGACGCACTTGGAGTTATAAAGTCAATTAAAAATATGAATATGTCAAAAAGACCGCTTATTATGCTTATGTCAAGCGTTGATAACCAAAACTTTGAACAGCAGGTGCTTTCTGCTGGGGCAGATTATTATTTCCTTAAACCTTTTGATATAGATATTCTTGCTGAGAGAATAAATCAGCTCAGCGAGTGGAAAAATTCAAAGAACGGTAATTTTGCTTGTATTGATGGGAATGTTTCCTCACCTTCAAATCTTGAAGTTATGGTATCTGAAATAATGCACCAGATAGGTGTACCAGCACATATAAAGGGCTATCAGTATTTAAGGCAGGCAATAATTCTTTCTATAAACGATAATGAAATGATGGAGTCTGTAACAAAGGTGCTTTATCCGACTGTTGCAAAGATATTCAAAACAACTCCGTCAAGAGTTGAAAGAGCAATACGCCACGCTATTGAGGTCGCTTGGGACAGAGGCGATGTAGATGTTCTTAGCTCCTATTTCGGCTATACAATTCAAAATCAGAGAGGCAAGCCGACAAATTCAGAATTTATTGCTATGATAAGTGATAAGCTCAGATTAAAAATGAAAATATCATAAATCCAAAAAAGCAACAGCAGTTTAAAATTGCTGTTGCTTTTTTTGTTAAAACAAATTATATAAAAAATAACTTAAAAAAAAGCAAAAAAATGCTTGACCTTTTGACAAATATAGTCTATAATATCATACTGCATATTAGAATAGAGAGGTTATGCCCTCGGCTATTTTGAGATATGTGAAAATAACGCTTTGTATATTGAAATGCAAGCAGTTTTAGTCGAAGATTATAATGATTGAAAAATGTTATGATTTTAGGCAGACGGACGAATTAAAAGAACGGAGTGATTAAGCCTTATGGTTAATGTTAAACCAGTACAGCTTGGCAACAATACTCGTATGAGTTTTGGTCGTATCAATGAGGTTATGGATATGCCTAACCTTATCGAAATACAGAAAAACTCTTACAAGTGGTTCC
>JAILBY010000203.1 GCA_024680655.1 Clostridiales bacterium
TCCAATCGTGCTCCTTCGACCAGCTCGGACAACTCTCCATATATTCACTTTTCAAGTGCCTTTACATTATACATAAACACACAATAAAAATCAAGTGAAATCTTACTATATTTCAAAAACTACAATTTCAGGGTGATTAAACAATCTTAACGGGAATTCACTATTGCCTAAACCTCGGCTTACTATCAACTTTGGCTTTTCACCGTATTCACCCTTGGCGTATTTTGGAAAAAGTCCTTGTCCTGGGGAATAGACAGAGCCTACAAACGGCAAAACAAACTGTCCGCCGTGTGCGTGACCTGCAAACATCACATCAAAATCATATTGATTATATGAACATTCGCCGATTAAAGCAAAATTTTCGGGGTAGTGAGTTAAGACTATCTTAATTCCATCTTTTTTGGCAAGCTCTTTGAAGGTGTCGCTATAATCTTTATATTTAAAATTCCCTTTTCTACGCTCTGAATAATTCTTGAAAGAGGCTTGATTTTCGTCAAGACCGAGTATGTTTATTTCCTCGCCGTTTATAGTTAAATCTTCGATTTTATCTCTCAAAACAATAGCACCTGCTTTTGATATCTTTTCAATAAGCTTATCAAAGTAATCAAGCCTATGCTCGTGATTTCCGCAAACATAGTATAGTGGTGCAATCTCAGAAAGAGCAGAAACAAATCGCATAGTTTTATCAATATTTCTGCCCTTATCATTTATCAAATCGCCCGTAAAAACAATTATGTCGGGTTGTTCGTTTTTGACCTTATTTAACAGTTTGGTATTGAATTTACCAAACTGCTTTGAATGTAAATCGGAAAGCTGTAATATTTTAATGCCTTTGGCTTTTTTGTTTGATTTATAACGGGTTACAACAATTCTGTTATTCTGCTCGTAGCAAAACAAAGAAACGGCAATAACCAAAATTACAGCAACGATAATTTGCCATAAATATTTAACTAAAAATTCAAGCATAATTTACCTCTTATTTTTACTTTATTTGATTGTATCAGTAAGAAAAATAAAAATCAAGTTTTATATTTTTTGTTTTATAGACAATATATGTGCTTTTGTGATATAATAATTTCTAGTATTTTAAAGGGAGCATAAGCTATGAACGCAAAGAAAAAAACACTTATTGCCTTAATATCAATAGTTTCTGTCCTGCTCTTAACAGCAGGTGCTTTTTGCGTTACTTATTTCTTGTTAGGGCTTGATATATTCGGTATTCAAAAAACTAATGTTAAATATCTCAATAAATATTCCGCAGTTTTTAATCAGACGGTTGTTGCAACAAATCAGCCGACCTCTTTTGTTAAGGGTGCGTTTATAGTAAACGGCGTTGATTTCAATAAGAGTGAGGAAGACAGTATTGACACTATAAAAACTGATATTGACAGTGCTATAAACGGTATAAGCGATTATAAATTTGATACTGTTTTTATTTCTGCAATAAACAACGCAGAGGTTATAACTAAAAATTCAGAGGACAATAATCTGATTAACTGCCTTGAATATGCTTTGCAAAAGGCAGACGAAAAGTCTTTATATACAGTATGCTGTATTGATGCAGAGGATATTATTGATACTAATGATTTTTCGGTTAATTCTGATTTTATTTCATCTCTTTGCAAGGAATATGCCTTTAAGGGCTTGATGCTTACAAATCTTGACAAGCTTAATTTTGAAGGCTCTGACTATTCCTTTGAAGAAAAAACAGAAAAACTTAATTCTTGCATTAAGCACATAGAATGGTTTGTTAAGCAGGCAAGAGGCGATATATATTTCGGTGTTGAAGTGCCAGCAGTATGGGCAAATTTTTCGGCAGATGAAAGAGGCTCAAAAACAACGGCTGACTATCAGGGCTATATAAATGGCTCTATTGATGCACTTGCTTATGCACAAAGAGGAATAGTTGATTTTATCTTCGTCGACTGCGAGTATTCAACCAAGGATACAAAAGTTCCTTTTGAAACTATATTGAATTGGTGGGGAGAAGCTCTTAAAGATAATTCTGCTAACCTTATAATCGGACATAGTGTATTTAAAATATGTTCTGCTGATTACGAGGGCTGGCAAAGTCCCGATGAGCTTATTAAAGAAGCGTCAATAGTAAAGAATAATCCAAAATGCTTTGGCAGTGTTTATTATTCTTATAGCGATTTGAAAAAAGATGTTCAGAATAGTACAAGCGTGCTGATGAATTACTATGGCGGACAAATTGAGGATAAGCTTGTCTTTAATGAACTTGTTGTAACCTCTTTAAAATCTTCAACAGTAAAAACAAATGAATCTATAATCAAGGTTGCAGGCTCTTCTGATCCTAATTTCCCGCTCTATCTCAACTCTAATGAGGTTGACAGAACAGAGTACGGCTATTTTTCAAAGGATATAAACTTAAAGCCAGGCAATAATACTGTTACTTTAAGCCATAAGGGAACAGTCAAAACCTATACAATAAATTATGAACGGATACTTATTCAGTCTGTTTCGCCTGCAAACTCAACCTATGTTATGGGCAACACATCGCTTTCACTTAGTGCAATAGCTTTTAAAAATTCAACTGTATATGCCGTTATAAACGGTCAGAGAGTTAATATGTCTATGGTTGATGAGGCAAGTGATGAATTTAATACTTCCGAAGGCTCTGACTTTGTACGCTATGTTGGTGAATATAATTTACCAGCCTCAAAAACAACAGAGCAGAATCTTGGTGCTGTTAAATTCTATTGCATAAATGATGGTTACAATTATTCTTTGAACGGTGGCAGTATAATTGTAAATAAGGTTGTTGAAAATCCTACTATGGTTGAGATAGTAAAGGATAACACCGAGGTACGCTCGGCTTCAACTTCAAGCAGTGACTATTCACCTGAATATACACCTTTGGTAAAGGGTACGCTTGATTACTATGTTCAGACAGTAACCTCTGGAAATACAAAATACTGCATTTTGAAATCAGGCAGAAGAGTTCTCTATTCAAATGTTGAATTGCGTGATTTCAGCAGTATGACAGATAATAAAGCAACGCTTGTTTCAGTAACAAGTAATGCAGATGCAACAACGCTTACGCTCAATACCTCTTGGAAAGTGCCGTTTAATGTTATAACTGATTCGCACGGAAAAAAGGTAAACAGCTATACACCAGCCTATATTGATATTAAATTCAATTATACGCCGTTTGTAAGCGGAAACGCTGATTTTTCTTCAAGCGATGTTATTAAAGGCTCGGAGTGGTTGCAGAATAATAACGGCGAGTCTGTTTTAAGATTATATCTGAAAAAAGCAGGCGGATATTATGGATATACTGCTCAGTATAATTCAAGCGGAAATCTTGTTATAGCTTTTAAAAATCACGATACTGCTTCTATAAAAGGCAAGGTTGTTGTGCTTGATGCAGGGCACGGTGCCGCCGACAATATGTCGGGTGCAGGTCTTGACCCGGGAGCATTGAGCAGTAACCCGAACTATCACGAATATGTAATAACCTTAAAAATTGCTCAGAAAGCTAAGGCACTTTTAGAGGCAAAGGGTGCAACTGTTTATATGACGAGAAACACGCTGATAACAACAACACTTCAATATCAGCGAGTTACAAAGATAATCGGCTGGAATCCTGACGCTTCGGTTAGTATCCATTGTAATAGTTCAACCTCGTCGTCGCCTTATGGAACGGAAACATATTATTATTACAATAATGCGTTGCCGCTTGCTTCAAATATCCACAATAAGCTTGTTTCAGCTTATACAAACTCTATTTACCATAAAAATGATTCTAATATTTCAAGAGGAACAAAGTATGGTGAATATGCTGTTACGAGGGTTACGAACTGTCCTGCTGTTCTGGTTGAGGTAGGCTTTATTTCAAATCAGACAGAGGGTAATGCTATGATTAAGGATATAAACGGCGAGAACTATCTTGCAAAGGCGATAGCAGACGGAATTGAAGCATATTTTCTTTCAAG
>JAILBY010000221.1 GCA_024680655.1 Clostridiales bacterium
CAAGAGAACGCCGCCAAAGGGGAAACCCAGCTAAAGCATAAGTTCCACCAACCAAATCAAAGATTTGGGGTGTCACTTGTCGTTGTCGCATAAAAGTCGTGTTTCCCCTTTGGAAACCTCTTCCTGTGCCACTAAACAGCATTGAGACCGTGGAGGGTTTGCTTTTGGTATGCATTAAATTTTAAGTTAGAAAATGAAAGCCCCGACGGCAGTCGAAAACTGATTATTCTATCTTTCTTAATTTATAAAGATGAAATTTTAATTAAACTAAAAAAGCAGAGGTGTTAAAAAACACCTCTGCAATAAGAAAGCTATATTTTTATTATTCAATATCCTTGAACGCTTCAAGCTCTTCTTTATTGACTACAATCTTTGAGTCCTTGACAAGCTTAACCTCATCTCTTTTAAAGGTCTGCGGTGCACCGTCCTGGTGAGCGTCAAGCTTTACTTTCAAAGTACCTGTAAGAAGATTTACATCAACTACGGTACCCATACCGTCCTTTGTTTTAACCGTTGCACCCTGCTTTGGAGTGATTTTAAGAAGATAATCATAAGCAGGCTGTTCGTATTTTAAACAGCACATAAGTCTGCCACAAGCACCGCTGATTTTAACAGGATTAAGTGATAAGCCTTGCTCTTTTGCCATTTTTATAGAAACGGGCTGAAATTCGCCTAAAAAGGAGTTACAGCAGAAAGGTCTGCCACAAATTCCAAGACCGCCGAGCATTTTGCTTTCGTCACGCACGCCTATCTGCCTTAATTCAATGCGTGTTCTGAAAACGCTTGCAAGGTCTTTGACTAATTCTCTGAAATCTATTCTGCCGTCAGCGGTGAAATAGAAAAGAATTTTGCTGTTGTCAAAGGTATATTCAACATTTACAAGCTTCATTTCAAGCTTATGTTTTGCAATTTTTTCAGAGCATAATTCATAAGCCTTTTTTTCTTTTTTTCTGTTTTCCTCAACAGTTTTCAAATCATCAGCATTTGCTATACGCATAATAGCTTTAAGAGGGTGAACAATCTGTTCGTCAGCAACCTCACGGTTTTCCATAGCAACCTCACCGCACTCAATACCTCTTGCGGTTTCAACTATAACAAATTCGCCCTTATTGACTTTTTTTCCGTTTGGGTCAAAATAGTATATTTTGCCAACCTCTTTAAATCTAACACCAACTACCTCAGCCATTGTTACCTCCCTGAATTACTTGCCTATTGAACGGCGTATATCCGCACAAAACATAGTTATAAGTAAATTGTTATTTGCATTACGCTTTATTGCCGACTGTGTTTTTTGCAAGGCTTCAAGAAGCTTTGCAAGCTTAACAAGAGTCAGATGTGTTGCTAAAAAAGAAGCGGTGCTGTCCTGCCTTGAAACAAGCTGAGCGGTTGACCCGCTTCTGATAGTCAGAGCATCGCCCGTTATAAGAATAAGCTGAGAAACAGCTTCGTTTAATTTCTGATTATTTTTTTCAAATGCACCCGAAAGAGTTAAAAGGTCGTATTCATTATCATTCACAATAGCTTTTGCAAGGTCGTTGCAAAGGCTGATAATTTCTTCGTCCTGATTTGCCTGAATTTCACTGCTGAAAGAATAGCAAACGCAACGGGAAAGTATAGTTGAAAGCATTTGAGAGCGTGATTGACAAGTCAGAATAAATGTGACAAATTCGGGGGGCTCTTCAAGAATTTTAAGAAGAGCGTTTTGTGCTTCGTTGCCCATAGAGTGTGCTTTTAAAAGAACATAGACCTTGCGGTTTGCTTCGTTCGGCATAACAAAAGCATCATCTCTGATTTCTCTTACTGTGTCAACTGAAAAGGAACGGGGTGTATCCTTTCCGCTGTAAACGAGAATATCGGGATGATTGCTCTGTTCGCTTTGTGTATCTGCCATAGCTTTAACGCAGGCAGGGCATTTAAAGCAAGGCTTTTCGCCATCGCTTTCACAAACAAGGGCGGCGGAAAGAACCTTTGCCATTTCAAGTGTTTTTTCGTTTTCGCCTTCAAGTATAATAGCGTGAGAAAGAGTACCTGACTTTAAAGCGTTTGAAAAATAATCGTTAAAATCATTCATAAAAAATTATTTGTCTTTCCTGTATCTACTAAAAAAGATAAATCTATTATAAGACTTATCTTTTTTGTTTTTCTTATATTTTTCGTCTAATCAAATCTGGATATGTTAAATCTATCAGGGAAAAAGAGCGATATAAACAGAAAAATTATAACTTGTGGAATTGTTCAACATCAAGAACAAAAACAGTTGCACCGCCAACAGTTATTTCAACAGGTGAGGAAACAAAAATATCATTTCCATAAACAGGTGAAGGCTGAACTATCTGTGTGCGTTTGCTTGAATATTTGCCGATTATATCAATAAGCTCGTTAAGTCTGTCATCATCAACACCGGTCATCATAGTAATATTACCGCTTTTGAGAAAACCGCCTGTTGTGTTGAGCCTTGTAA
>JAILBY010000004.1 GCA_024680655.1 Clostridiales bacterium
CACAATTTGAAGTGTGTTAATTTTATTTTCATTGTAAAACAAACTATTTAAAAGTATTCTTTTTTCAAAAGTCTGTTTTATTATTTATTGTATTTTCTATGTTGATATGGTACAATATTAGTATAAAATTGAAAGGAGAAAGAGTATGAGTGAAATTGAAAAAATTGTAAATGAAGTAAATGGCTCAATGACGATTGAAGGAATGCCACTTACCGATGAAGATAAAGAACGCATTCGTCTTTCACTTTCAAGCAAAGAACAGTATCAGAAACTTCTTCGTGAACTAATAATTAAGCATTCATCATAGGTGAGCGTATGGGATATAGCTATGAATACGAATGGGATAAGGAATACTGTTATCCCAATTCCAATGTACTAATAAACAAGCTTGGAATTAAGAATCAATATGAGCTTATAACAGCAGAAAGAGAAATAACTTCACTGAAAATTGCATTGGCAAAAGTAGAAACCATCAAGGGCAACTTAGATTTTGAACATTTAAAAAATATTCATAAATTTATTTTTGAGGATATCTACACTTGGGCAGGTGAAATCCGTCGTGTCAATATTTCAAAAGGAAATCAATTTTGCTTGAGTCAGAATATTGAACTATACGCTTCAGCTATCTTTGCAAAACTCAAAGCGGATAATTATCTTATTGATTATGACGGCAATATTGCACACTGCCTTGCATATTACCTAAGTGAGATAAATGTTTTACATCCATTCCGTGAAGGAAATGGCAGAACACAAAGGGTATTCATTGAATACCTTGCAGACCACGCAGGATACAAAATCGATTTTTCCAATGTAACTCAGGATGAAATGATAATCGCAAGTGCTGAAGCTTTTGCCTATGAATATGATAAAATAAACGCAATGTTTGATAAGATAACAACAAAGAAATAAACAACCTTCGTATTAAACGGAGGTTGTTTTTATATGTTTTAATAGAATTTTTTAAGAGTTTGGATTTGTGACGTTTACTCAAAAGAAAAATAGAGTAGTCGCCTCTTTTTTTTGCCGTTTCTAATTTGATACAACATAATGTCAGCCTTTTTTCTATTTCTTAACGATGAACACCCCCGTGTGCATTTTTGCACACCTCTCATAACGATGCCGTATGCACCGTTACAGATTAAGGTATTCGTATTTTTAGCTGCTTATGCATACAATTTGTTTTCCCTCGTTAAACTACATTAGATATTCATCCACGCTGATTTCCTCAATATCTGGCTTTGAGAACATCCAAGTCATATGACCTACTGCATCCTTAAAGAAAACCATATGCCAATGCGTAACATTACCGTCTTCATCAGTCGAAATATTAAACCTATCCAATTTTTCTTCAATTAGCGAAACCGGCAGTTTTATCATTGTGGATTCATCTTTACATCCGAATACATAATACTGTTCTTTACAATTAGATAGAGATTCCGTTCGGCGATACGCAAACCAAAACTTTTCACGCTTACCTTGTTTATACGCTTTTGAAGTGGCAAGGGCAAAACCATACTTGTTATCCACCGTTTTGAAACTACCACGACTGAGTTTTATCAAGTCTTCGCCAACACTGTCAGCTAATCGCTGAATACATTTATCAGCAAACTTTGCTGTTGTGAATTTCTTTTCTGATTTTGCTGGGATGATAATCTGCGCCGGTGTTTCCTCTTCAATTTCCTTGGAAGACACATAAGGAATACCAAGAGAATCACAAAACAGCCGTTTCAGTTTTTCATATCTTTTCGTACAATAATCGGTATAATAATCTCGAAGAACGGCAAAATCCTCTGGTTTTTCATATGGCATATCCATCCATTCCAAATCATCCTGCTCGGTAAAACTGTACTTACTTTCTACTTCAGCTAAATCAACAAATGTACGATACTTCTTATCTTGATAGAAAGTCTTTGTTCCTTTGCTTCTGTTTGCTGATTCTGGAAGGTAGCAGAGATTTGCTATGCAACTTATTGGAAGACCTTCACCGCTGCATGCATCTATCAACTTACGCATCTGCTCCTTTGGGGCGATATGCTCAACATCGAATTTATCAACTGACAGCTGATCCATAGCCGTAAAGGTCTTGACATAAATACAGTTTAAAAGTACATATTCTTCACTTTTTGGATTTGCTATATTCTTCTTTTCCGAGCGAAGCATAGACTTTTCAAAGAAGCCATCAAGGGCAACTGCCCATGAACGCCCTGAAAGTTCGGTCATGTACCTATTCGGTTTTGCAGCAGCATGAATTTTGCCCGTACCACCTTCACTCCAGTAATTGGTAATAATATCGTAAACATAATATTGAACAAGATTCCTCGCAATCGTATGTTTTTTTTCATTCCATGAAGAGTCCACTTTACTGAAATCCCCAGTAGGATACATTTCCTTAAAAGATGTTGAAATCATGGACATAATCTGATATTTCGAGTGAAATATCTTATTTGTATTATGTGCATTTCCCTTAAACCTTGTTACAACGGAAACTGATTCGGCTACAAATTTTATAGCGTTAATCAAAGCAGTTTCCAATGTGTTTACATCAAGGCATTCCTCTAGATTCTTATAAAGCACCCGAATACGATCAGTATCATTTAAGCAGGCATTTACCAGTTCAAACGCAAGCGGATTAACAGCATCATCGGTAATATTTTTGCCAAACGATAGAATTTCAAATTCGTTTGCGAGATGCCGGCTAAGACCGAAAAGGTACTCAAATGCGTTTAACTTTTTCTTCTGACGTAGATCTTCACGATTATATCCGTGAATCGTATATCCGGCATCTCTCAAGGTATCGTATTTCTTTATAACATACTCAACAACCTTTGAGTTTTGGATAGCAAATTTATCATTAACGGGCCATGCTGCAGCATATATTTCATACTGATCAAGCGGTGTTCCTTTTGAGTTGATCCGCTCAAAAATCTCTGGCAAAGTCTCTTCTGGACCATTATAAACATTGACCGGAATTGCGGTTGCAGCAATGGTTTCATAAAGTTCTTGTTTGTCTTGGAAGAACTTAGAAATTATATCTGTGACCTTTCCAACAGCTACATAGTCAATAGACTTATCGAATTTTTGGCATATCTGCCCTGCAACACCGAAAAACTGTATGTTCTTGAATGATTTTTGTTCCTTGATATAGTCCGTCAAAACATTTCTTACAACGGCATAGTTAGCCGAATCGTCCATATCAATGACATTCAAGATAGAAGAACACACCTCATCTGAAATGTTATCGTTGTAAAAAAACTCTGTGGGATTCGTCATGTAGTTTCGGATACAACTGCCACGTTGTAATCCGTCAACCAAAATATAATTCCATTTACCATTTTCGTATTTCTCATAGAAAAGAAGTGTTCCGACAGGATATCCCCTTATCAATGAATCAATAAAGGTTTTCTGTTGTTCCTTGTTCCAACGTTGCCCACGTTGAAACATAGGCACAACAATTCGTTTGTTATCCCTATGATTATTTTGAAGGGCATCAGAGACCTCTTTCACCGTCCAGTTTTCAGTTTTACATCCAGCCATAGTCATTATTCCTCTCTTTAAACTTCTCTTTTCACATAAGTCAACTCAACATCGTATCCAAACTTCCCATCAGTTGTAGAAAAGTCTTATTGATGATTTTTTCGTTATTTCTTATGAGTCAACCAACATACGGTGCTGAGGTTCCTATTTCTTCTGCCAGTTTTGCCTATGTAACATCGCCCTCTATGCACTTTACTTTTACATTGACTTCTGCGTTATTCTTCAGCATTTCGAATTTCCTTTGCTGTAGTAACATATATTGCAATCAGAATACAATTTATTGTATCACAAAATTATAATTTTTTCTACTCTTCCCCAAGTTGGACTCGCCTTGCAGGCCACGGCGGGAAAACAGTCCACTGGACTGTTTCCTGTTTCCGCCTTTCGAGTCCATTTTTGTAACATATAACTCTCACCAACGACAACCACACGGGGAACATTGTCGCCTTGCTCCAACAGTCGCAATGCTCTGTGTTCCCTCTTGTTTAAAACATTCTCTTTGCATTCGCTGAATGCCCGAATGCTTTAAACCAGTTAACAGCCTCGGCTGTTAACCTCGTCTCTGATTT
>JAILBY010000013.1 GCA_024680655.1 Clostridiales bacterium
TCATTGTAACCGAATGATTCAGAAGCAGCAGCTTTCATAGCAGCGTTGATGCCTTCCTTAGTAACATTGTTACCCTTAACAACTGCTGTAAGGATTGTTGTTGAACCTGTTGGAACAGGAACACGCTGTGCTGAACCGATAAGCTTACCATTGAGTTCTGGAATAACAAGACCGATAGCCTTTGCAGCACCTGTTGAGTTAGGAACAATGTTTGCAGCACCAGCTCTTGCTCTTCTGAGGTCACCCTTTCTGTGAGGACCGTCAAGAATCATCTGGTCGCCTGTGTAAGCGTGGATTGTTGACATAATACCGCTCTGGATAGCAGCATAATCATTAAGAGCCTTAGCCATAGGTGCAAGGCAGTTTGTTGTGCAAGAAGCAGCAGAAATGATTGTGTCATCCTTTGTAAGTGTCTTTTCGTTTACTGAGAAAACGATTGTTTTGAGGTCGTTACCAGCAGGAGCAGAAATAACAACCTTTTTAGCACCAGCATCAATGTGAGCCTGTGACTTCTCTTTTGAGCAATAGAAGCCTGTGCATTCAAGAACAACATCTACACCGATTTTGCCCCAAGGAAGATCCTTAGCATCTTTTTCAGCATAGATAGTGATTTTTTTACCGTCAACTGTGATTGAGTTATCATCAGCCTCTACTGTGTGAAGACCTTCACCAATCTTACCGCAGTAACCGCCCTGAGCTGTATCATATTTGAGAAGCTGAGCGAGCATTTTTGGGTCTGTAAGGTCATTGATAGCAACTACTTCGTAACCTGCTGCACCGAACATCTGACGGAAAGCAAGACGACCTATACGACCGAAACCATTAATAGCAACTTTAACTGACATTTTTACTACCTCCATAAATTTGTTTGGTAATTTTTTAAGACCTTATATATATTATATCTTTTTAGAAAAATATGCAATAACTTTGATATAATTTTAACCACCTAAAATAATTTTCGTCAACTTGCAAAAACTTTATTCGGCTTTGTAAAATTATTTTAAATAAAAGGGCATAATATATCAAGACAGAAATAGGGGTGTTTTTTTGCTTAATAGTCTTACTGACAAATTCAATACCTTTCTTAAAATTGACATTTGCAAGGAAAACGAAAAAATAATAAGAAATGAAATAAACAATATCCTTTTGGAAATAAATATGCTCGACCACAAAAAGCTTGATACTGATGAAATGTGTATGCTTTCCTGCATATCTCATTCCTGCCGAAAAAAGCTTTGCCGTCTTAACAACATTCTAATTTGCGAAAAGAAAAGGGATTTTTTCTTTGAATGTAATCTCAACGCTCTTGTCTATTCTCTTATATCAGCCTGCCGAGCTGTAACAGGCTCTGGCATAGACAAATTTGAGCTTTCTCTGCCTGAAAATCAGATATATATTTCCCTTTCCCCCAACACAATAAACTGGTGTATTCTCAATGTTATAAGCAATTATCTGCTATACAGCAAAAACGGAAAAATAAAAATAAAATTAAAGCCATTATCAGACGGTGTTATTATTTCAATAGACGGCAACTGTTCTCTTGCTCTTGATGATATAAAATTTTTCAGCGATATAAAATACAGCGGTTTTAGTACAATAAAACACGCCGTAGAGCTTCACAAGGGCAAATTATTCTATTTAAAGGACAAAGAAAGACTTACTGTCAACATTTTTCTGCCTTATTCAATGAATGCTTCAAAGCAATATTTTCCGCCTGATTTTATAGATTTAATCTGCGACAAGCTTTCGCCGATTTATACCGCATTATGTGACTGCTGTCTATATCATTTTTAAAAAAGCGAATGTATCAAAACCGATACATTCGCCTTTTAATTATTTGTTTATTAAGTTGTTTTTCGCCTCGGCATTATTGCCTATAACCATCTCAACGGTTTTGCATTTTTCCATTTCAGGACAAGCACCGCAGGTTTCAAAGCCTTTTTTCAAAGCACATTGACGGATACCGCAAAGCTTATCGCAAAACGGAGTTTTCACACCGTCAATACGGCAGCCCTGACAGTTAATATCTTCTGCCTTGATATTCGTGCCGTTTAATTCAGACCATAATTTTGCTGTTTTTTCACGCAAGCTCTGGTCATCGTTGAGCGTTGCAAGATATGCGTCACATTTCTCGCAATCCAAACCGCAATAAGCAATCATTTTTTTCATAATAGCCCCTCCAAAAATTTAATTTTCCGCAAAGGGTATTATATTCCATAAGCTTGATTGTGTCAAATTTTGTAGTATTAACAATTCTAAAAATTCTGCCTTTTCGATTGCTTCGCAATCATCCTATTATAGATTTTGGAGTTCGACTCTCCCTACTAATTTCCCATAAAAAAAGACACCCTTACGGTGTCTTTCTTTCGTGGCGGAGAAGGGGAGACTCGAAAAGGCTCTGCCTTTTCGATTGCTTCGCAATCATCCTATTTTAGATTTTGGAGTTCGACTCTCCCTACTAATTTCCCATAAAAAAAGACACCC
>JAILBY010000039.1 GCA_024680655.1 Clostridiales bacterium
AATATCATCGTTAGGCATTGTAAGAATAGGAATTTGAGTAACTGAGCCATTTTTACCTTTTACGATACCTGCTCTTTCATAAAGAGAAGCAAAGTCAGAATAAAGATAGCCTGGGAAGCCCTTTCTTCCTGGAATTTCGCCTTTTGATGAACTGAATTCTCTCAAAGCTTCTGCGTATGATGTCATATCAGTAAGAATTACGAGTATGTTCATATTAAGCTCAAAAGCAAGATATTCAGCGGCGGTCAATGCACAACGAGGTGTGATTATACGCTCAATTATAGGGTCGTTTGAGAGATTAAGGAACATAACAACCCTGTCCATAACATTAGCCTCTTCAAACGATTTTTTGAAGTAATCAGCAACATCGTTTTTAACGCCCATAGCGGCAAAAACGATAGCAAAATCTTCACCGTCTGAAATTGAAGCTTGTTTTACAATCTGAACAGCAAGCTCATTGTGTTTCATACCTGAGCCTGAAAATATAGGTAACTTCTGACCTCTGATAAGTGTTGCAAGAGCATCTATTGAAGAAATACCTGTATTTATATAATTTCGTGGATAAATTCTTGAAATAGGATTTATAGGTGCACCATTGATATCTCTGTGCATAACGGGATAAATTTCACCCAGATTATCAATAGGTCTGCCCAAGCCGTCAAAGGTTCTGCCGAGTATTTCAGGTGAAAGAGCCATTTCCATAGGCTTACCTGTCAGCTTTGTTTTTGTGTTTACCATAGAAAGACCTCTGGTGCCTTCAAAAACCTGAATAACAACCTTTGTACCTTCAATTTTAACAATTCTGCCAACTCGGCTTGTGCCGTCTTCAAGCTTTATTTCAACCATTTCTTCATACTTGGCGTTTGTCACATTTTCAAGCACAATAAGAGAGCCGTCAATCTGATTTAAACCAATATGTTCAAGTATCATATCAATAACCCCCTGTTAAATGTGTAATAATTCGCTGTCAATAAGTGAATAGTAATCGTCAAGCAAAGAAATATTGTTGTTTGGAACATCATATTTCATCTTAATCAATTTATCAAATACGCTGAGTTTAAGTATTTTTGAAATAGGCACCTGATTGTCTATTATATACTTGCACTTGTGGTAGAAATAAAGAATAACCTGCATCATTTTCAACTGCTTTTCAAGAGGAACAAATGTATCATCAGCGTGGAAAGCGTTTTGCTGTAAAAAGCCTACTCTTATAATTTTAGCAATCTCAATGATAAGCTTCTGTTCGTCAGGCAAAACATCAGAGCCGATAAGCTTAACTATTTCCATAAGGCTGTTTTCTTCAAGCAATATAGAAGCAATTTCTTCACGGCATTCCATAAAGTCTTCACCGATATTTTCCTTGTACCAAGGTGCAAGGTCGTTGAGATATTCGCTGTAACTGTCATTCCAGTTTATTGCAGGATAATGTCTTGCATAAGCAAGAGATTTGTCCAAAGCCCAGAAACAGCGTGTATATCTTTTGGTATTCTGTGTAACAGGCTCGGAAAAGTCAGAGCCTTGTGGTGAAACAGCACCGATTATTGTAATCGAGCCTTCGTTACCGCTCAATGTTTCAAAATAGCCTGAACGCTCGTAGAATTCAGAAAGTCTTGACGGAAGATATGCTGGGAAGCCTTCATCGGCAGGCATTTCTTCAAGACGGCCTGAAATTTCTCTCAAAGCCTCTGCCCAACGAGATGTTGAGTCAGCCATAATTGCAATATGGTAGCCCATATCACGATAATATTCAGCAAGTGTTATGCCTGTATAGATAGATGCTTCACGAGCAGCAACGGGCATATTTGAAGTGTTTGCAATAAGAACAGTTCTGTCCATAAGAGAATTGCCTGTTCTCGGGTCGATAAGTTCACCGAATTCAGTAAGTGCCTGAGTCATTTCGTTACCACGCTCACCGCAGCCTACATATATAATAAGGTCAGCATCGCACCATTTAGCAATCTGATGCTGGTTCATAGTTTTGCCTGTACCAAATCCGCCAGGGATAGCAGCAGCACCGCCCTTTGCAACCGGGAACATTGTATCCATAATACGCTGACCTGTAATAAGAGGCTTGCTCGGCTGTAATCTTTGCTTTGACGGACGGGCAATTCTTATAGGCCACTTCTGGCAGAGTGTAAGCTTATGAATATTGCCCTTTACATCTTCAACTTCAAGTATAGTGTCATTAAGGCAATACTCACCGTCAGGCATTACTTTTTTGACAATGCCTGAAATTCCGACAGGTGCCATAATTTTATGTGAAATGACAGGTGTTTCAGGGCATTGAGCGAAGATTTCGCCTTCATCTAAGAAATCACCTTGTTTTTTTAGCATTGTTACCTGCCACTTTTTTTCTTCATCAAGGTTAGGTACGCTTGTACCTTTTTCAATAAAAGCACCTGATTTTTCAGCAAGAGCTGAAAGAGGTCTTTCGATACCGTCAAATATATTTGTAACAATACCAGGACCCAAGGTTACGCACATAGGCGAACCCGTTGAATAGACAGGCTGGTCAACCTTTAAGCCTGTTGTTTCTTCATAAACCTGAATTGTTGTAAATTCATTGTCAAGCTTGATAACCTCGCCGACAAGTTTATTTTCACCAACATAAACCATCTCTGTCATTTTTAAATCAGTTTTGCCTTTGATTGTAACAACAGGGCCGTTTATGCCGTAAACCTTATACA
>JAILBY010000042.1 GCA_024680655.1 Clostridiales bacterium
GATAAGAAGAATAAACTGAAAAACAGAATGTATAAAAGCTATCCGTTCTTAAAGGATAGTTCTAAAACGGAGGTTGAAAAGGCGAAAGCCTTGTTAAAGGCACTTGTCAATAATAAAGATGAAATGCTTTAAAATCAATTAAATAAAGAAGAAAGCCTGAGAAAAATCTCAGACTTTCTTTTTTTATATTTCTTCTTTTATAAATATTTCTGATATTCTTTTACTGCCATAGTATCGCAACGCTCGTTTTCGGGGTGACCTGCGTGACCTTTAACCCAGATAAACTCAACCTCGTGTTTTTCAAGCTCGTCTAAAAGCACTGTCCATAAATCAGGGTTGAGAGCAGGCTTTTTGTCTTTCTTTTTCCAGCCGTTTTCACGCCAGCCAACAGCCCAGCCCTTTGTTATTGCATCAACAACATATTTTGAGTCGGTTGTAATTTTAACCTTGCAGGGCGTTTTCAAGGCTTTTAAGCCCTCGATAACAGCAGTAAGCTCCATACGGTTGTTGGTTGTTTCCTTTTCAGAACCGCAAAGCTCTTTTTCTTTGCCCTTGCACCTTAAAATAGTACCCCAGCCACCAGGACCTGGGTTGCCCGAACAAGCACCGTCGGTAAACATTTCAACAGAAAATTTTTCGTTCATAGCATTAACTCCGATTTTTAATATATCAGTATTGTAACACATATAAGTATAAAATTACATTATTTTTTGGGAATATGAGTTATTTTTTATTTTGCCGTCAATAATAATTTAAAAGATTATTGTCGGAGGCGATTTTTATTAAAGCAGTTATATTAGCAGGAGGGCAGGGGAGCCGTTTAAGACCGCTTACCTGTGATATTCCAAAACCTATGGTAAGGCTTTGCTCAAAGCCTACGCTTGAATATATTATGTCTTTGCTAATTGAAAATGGTATAGATGAAGCGGTAGTTACTTTGGGCTATATGCCTGAAAAGATAACAGAGCATTTTTCGGATAACAGGTATCTTGATTTAAAGCTTTCGTTTGTCGAAGAAAAAATTCCGTTAGGAACAGCGGGCGGAGTAAAAAACGCAGTAAAGGACTTTGAAGAAAATGAAACCTTTGTTGTTATAAGCGGTGATGCGGTCTGTGACTATGATATTGCCGAGGCAGTGCGTTTCCATAGAAAAAATAATGCTGATGCAACAATAGTGCTTGCAAAGGTTGACGATCCCAGAGAATATGGACTTGTAAGCTGTAATTCGGATGGCAGAGTGAAAGGCTTTATAGAAAAGCCTTCTTGGGAGCAGGCACTATGCAAAACGGCAAATACGGGGATATATATAATAAAAAAATCCTGCCTTTCGCTCTTTAACGATGGCGAGGAGTTTGATTTTGCAAAGGATTTGTTTCCTCTTATGCTCAAAAAGGATATGAACATTTTTGGCTTTGTTGCAGATGGCTATTGGTGTGATATAGGCAGTCCGTCAAGCTATATAAAATGTCAGAGCGATATGATGCGAGGTAAGGTTAGGGGCTTCAATGCAAATGAAATTCAGCGAGGTATCTATTGCAACAGCAGATTGCCGTCGGGCAACTATAAACTGATACCGCCCGTTTATATAGGTGAAAATGTTTCAATCGGAAACGGTAGTGTGATAGGTCCTGATTGCGTGATTGATAACGCAAGTACAATCGGTGAAAATACAACTATAAGTTCAAGCGTTATACTTGAAGGAGCACTTGTTGAAAATAGCTGTAAGATATATAAATCGCTTGTATGTTCGAGGGCAAAGATAAAAAATAAGGCTTGTATCTATGAAAATACGGTAATAGGTTCGGATAGTGTTGTGGGCGAAGCTACAACAGTAAAGCCCGAGGCTTGTATATGGCCTGAAAAAAAGATTTCAAGAGGCAGTGTTGTTTCGGGCAATATAAAGTTTGCAAATCAAAGAAAAGAATTATTTGAGGGCGATTTGCTTTGTATCGAGTGCTTTGAGGTCAATTCAGAAAGCTGTGCAAGGCTTGGCAGAGCGATAGGCTCGTTAAAAAGGCTGAATAAAATCGCAATAGCAAGTGCAGACAGAAAAAGTGCAAGAGCCTTGAAGTATGCTTTTGTTTCTGGCATATTGTCGAGCGGCGGCTGTGTCTGGGATTTTGGCGATTGCTATAAGGCTCAGCTTGAATTTTTCACAAATTTCTGTTCGCTTGATATGGGCGTGTTTATTTCTTCTGATAAAAAAATCTTTTTCTGCGGTGAGGGCGGTCTGCCACTTCAAAGATATATCCAAAGAGAAATTGAAGCACTTTTTATGAACGGAAATTTCAAGCTTGGAGTATCAGAGTTTTGCCGTGATGTAGCAGATATGAGTTCGATAAAAATGATATATAATCAAGAACTTTTGCGTGTTGCAGAGCATAACCTTGAAGGTATAGTCGCTAACGCAGAATGTGAGGACAATACCATAAAATGCCTGTTTGAAGAATGTGTCACAAAAGTAGGTGGCTCAATAGGTTCAGAGCCTATTTTCCGTTTTGACAAATACGGCAGGAGGGTTAGTGCTTTCACAACAAAATGCGGTGAAATATCGCACGAAAGATTGCTTGCAACAGTGGCTCTTTATGAATTCAAAGGCTACAATGATATAGCCTTGCCATATGAATCGCCAGAGATTATAGAAAAGCTTGCTATGGAAAATAATTGCAAGGTCTATTACTATCTTGACTGCCCTGCTGATGATTGCGATAAGCAAATAAGAGATATGGCGGCAGGGCAGATTTGGACGAGGGACGCTCTGTTTCTTGCTATGAAAGTGTTGAATATTCTGAAAAGCAATCACTTGACTTTTGAAGAACTTGTAAAGCAAGTGCCAGCGTTTTATGTAAAGCGTAAAAGGGTAAGAACAGACTTGCCGTTTTCTGAGCTTGCAGATTATTTTTCAGGTATGGGAAAAAGCGTTACCCTTATGCCACAAGGTTTTATTATAAATTCAGAAAATGCAGATATATCAATCGTTCCGCTTTCAACAGGACTTGGCGTAAAATTGTTCGCACAGTCTTTCGGTATGGAAGCGGCGGAAGAAATTTGTCAGGATATAGAAAAACACCTTGAAAAAGGTGTTTGAGCCTTTGGTTGTTCTTGACAATCTTTCCTTTAAATAGTATCATATTATAATGATTGACTATGTTCCGATTTTGTCTTGCTTTATCGGAACAAATACTTATCGGCACTAACAAATAAGAGTTAATGCCATCAAATGATACGGCTTAATGTAAGCAGTCAGAATTTATTTTGAACTTAAAATGTGAGTGGCACATTTTTGTTATATAAAAAAATCAATATTTCACGAAAAAATTTTTGACCGAACTAAATATTATCGTTTATGCACAGTTGAGCGGAAAATAAAACTATGCATAATCTTTTGTTTTTAGTTTTTACTTCGGCTTTATTTTGTTCGTGATAAAAATTAGTTAAGGAGTATGATGTAATGTCAGAAGGTAAAAAAGAAAAATCAAATAACCCAAAGCAACCCAAGAATGTAAAGCAGAAGTCTTCAAGAACAAAGACTGAAACAAATGCAAAAAAATATTCACCTATAAGCAGAAATTCGTCTGCAAAGAAAAAGACTTCATCTAAAAAAAGCAATTCAAGAGGTGCAAAGAAAGAAACAACAAAATTCCCTATCAGAATTTCTTTCCTTGGCGGACTCAACGAGGTTGGTAAGAATATTACTCTCTATGAATTTGAGGACGATATGTTCCTTGTTGACTGCGGTCTTGCTTTTCCGGAGCAGGATATGCTCGGCGTTGACTTGGTAATTCCGGATTTTACTTATGTTGAAAGAAATGCCGATAAAATCAAGGGCATTGTTATAACTCACGGTCACGAGGACCATATAGGTGCATTGGCATATCTTCTCAAAAAAGTATCCATACCCGTTTACGGCACAAAGCTTACAATGGGACTTGTTGAAGGCAAGCTTCAAGAACACGGCTTGTTAGGTCAGGTTAAGCTCAATGTTGTAAAAGCAGGCGACCATATCAAATTAGGCAAATTTGATGTTGAATTTATACATGTAAATCACTCTATTCCAGACGCTGTTGCACTTGCAATAAAATGTGCGGCTGGTACTATTGTTCAGACTGGCGACTTCAAGATTGACTCAACACCTATTGACGGTGAGATGATTGACCTTGCAAGATTTGCTCAGCTTGGTAAAGAGGGCGTTATGTGCTTGCTTTCAGACTCAACAAACGCTGAAAGACCTGGCTTTACGGAAAGTGAGAGTAAGGTTGGTGAAACCTTTGATGTGCTTTTCAGAAAAGCGGGAAATCGTCGCCTTATCGTTGCAACCTTTGCCTCTAATATCCATAGAGTACAGCAGATTATAGATACTGCTCAGGCTCTTGGCAGAAAGGTTGCTCTTTCAGGCAGA
This sequence comes from Clostridiales bacterium, assembly GCA_024680655.1. Taxonomy (GTDB): domain Bacteria; phylum Bacillota; class Clostridia; order Oscillospirales; family Acutalibacteraceae; genus UMGS263. The sequence continues at coordinate 4,400 of JAILBY010000042.1, forward strand.
AGCCTTGAAAATGTCGTTGAAATAGGTGCTAAACTCGGCTATCTCAATGTGCCTAAGGGCATACTTGTAAATATTGATATGGTCAACAGATACCCTGCTGATAAAATGGTTATAATCACAACAGGCAGTCAGGGTGAGCCTATGTCTGCACTTACAAGAATGGCTTTTTCAGACCATAGAAAAGTTGAAATAAATCCTAACGATTTCATAATAATTTCTGCAACGCCTATACCTGGTAATGAAAAAATGGTAGGCAAGGTTGTCAATGAACTTCTTAAACTCGGTGCAGAGGTAGTTTATGAAAGAATGTATGATGTTCATGTTTCAGGTCACGCCTGCCGTGAAGAACTCAAAATAATGCTCGGTATAGTTAAACCGAAGTATTTTATCCCTGTTCATGGTGAGCAGAAACACCTTGTTAAACACGCTCAAATTGCTGAAAGCGTTGGCATACCGCATAAGAATATAGTTATTGCCGATAACGGCAGAGTGGTTGAGGTAAGCCAGAAGGAAATAAAGATGACGGGTACTGTTCCGGCAGGCAGAGTCTTTGTTGACGGCTATGGCGTAGGTGATGTAGGCAGTATTGTTTTGCGTGACCGTAAGCATCTTGCACAGGACGGCTTGCTTGTTGTTGTTGCAACTATTGATGCCGCATCGGGCTATGTTATGGCAGGTCCTGATATTGTTTCAAGAGGCTTTGTCTATGTGCGTGAAAGCGAAGAACTTATGGACGATGCACGAATTTTGGTTCAAGAGATATTTGATGAATGTGCTTTGAATAAGGTTAAGGATTGGAGCACAATAAAGAATAAAATCAAAGATGAGGTTTCCCGTCTTATGTATGACAGAACAAAGAGAAGCCCTATGATTTTACCGGTTATAATGGAGATATAATAAAGAAATTTTGCGGAGGTGATTTTCCATGAAAAAGCATAAAGCCGTAAAGGTGCCCGTTTACTATATTATTATTGCTGTTATAGCAATAGTTTGTGCCCTGGTTTTCCTTTTTATCGATTGGAGAATTTCTGCCGCAATTACAGCAGTAGTAATCTTTGTAACGCTTGCAATAACCTTGTATAAAAAGCGTCTTGAAAGAGAATTTTTCAAGGTTATAAAATGGGCGAATGAAACCTTGCAGCTTGACGGTGAAACAACTCTTGCCGATTTCCCTTTGCCTCTTTTGGTATGTAATGATGAGGGAACAATAGGCTGGTTCAATGAGGTTTTCAGAACTAATGTGCTTGCTGATAATGCTGATATAAACAACAATGTTTCTTCTGTACTTATGGGTAAAAGCATAAACGAAATAAAAGCACTCGGCTCGTTGCTTATTGAGTATGAGGGCAAATATTACAATGTCTACCTTTTAAAAGATGTTAAAGACGAAAGTGACAGAAACATTCTTCTCTTTGTTGATATAACGGAGCAGAAAATGCTTGAACTCGAAAGTGAAATGTCAGCACCATGCGTTATGTTTATAGAGATAGATAACTTTGATGAAGTCTATAAGGATTTCAAGGATAGCGACAAAAACGCAATTATGGGCGGTATTGATAAGATAGTTGAAAACTGGATGTCAAAATTTCCTGTCCTTATGAATAAGCTTGAAGACGATAGCTTTATTGTTGTTGCACAGGAACGCTATATTATGGAGATGATTGAAAATAAATTCAGCATTCTCGATAAAGTAAGAGCCTATACATATTCCGATAAAAAGGGCGTAACTCTTTCAATCGGCGTTGGGCGTGGCGGAGATTTGAACGAGGTCAAATTCCTCGCAAAGCAAGGTCTTGATATGGCACTCAGCCGAGGCGGTGACCAGGTAGCAGTAAACACTAACGGTCAGTTTGAATTCTATGGCGGAGTATCTATGGGCTTTGAGCGAAACACAAAGGCGAAAACCCGAATTGTTGCAACTGCAATAGCTGAACTTATAGAGGGTTGCAGTAATGTTCTTGTTATGGGACATAGCTTTTCCGACCTCGACGCAATAGGCTCAGCAGTAGGTATATGGAGTGCCGCAAGAATTTTCGATAAAGAGGCAAACATTGTTGTTTCAAGAGAACAGACTCTTGCAGGAGCACTTATCGATAGACTTGAAAACGAAAATATGTCAGATGTGTTCATTGAGCCGAGTGAGGCACTTGAAAAATTAGACCGAGGCACCTTACTCTTTGTTGTCGATACACATAGACCTGATTTCGTTGAATCGCCAGAGCTTTACAAAAAAGCAAAGCTTGTTGTGGTAATCGACCATCACAGAAAAAGCGTTGACTGTATTGATGATGCCGTTATTTTCTATCACGAGCCGATAGCATCATCAGCCTCTGAAATGGTAACAGAGCTTTTGCAGTATATGACCAAAAGGCAGATTATCCAAAAGCCAGAGGCAGAAGCACTTATGTCGGGCATTATGCTTGATACAAGAAACTTTACTATAAGAGTAGGCGTAAGAACCTTTGAAGCCGCCGCTTATTTGAGGGACAGAGGTGCTGATACCGTTTCTGTAAAACAGCTTTTCTCTAATTCACTTGAAAACTATCAGATAAGAAGTGCAGTTATTTCAAATGCTGATACCTATAAGGATTGTGCAATCACAACGGCATTTGCAAGCTCGGCTGATATAAGGATTATTTCATCTCAGGCAGCCGATGAGCTTCTTAATATCCGCAATATAAAGGCTTCGTTCGTGCTTTACCGCAACGGCAATAATGTCAACATTTCAGCCCGTTCACTCGGCAAGATAAATGTTCAGCTTATTATGGAAAAGCTTGGTGGCGGAGGTCATCAGACAATGGCTGCCGCACAGCTTAAAAATATCAGCG
>JAILBY010000046.1 GCA_024680655.1 Clostridiales bacterium
CTTAAAAATACGGGCGGTATGGCTTGTGTTATTGCTATTCTGGGTGTTTTTGTCCCTGTTCTTGGTTGCGGAGCAATATACTATTTCTTCTTTATTGACTCATTTTCCTTTGAAAATATAATAAGAACAGCATTTGTAGGCGTTGTTTTTGCCGCAACCTCTGTCAGTATAACGGTTGAGGCTCTCAACGAAATGGGTAAACTCAAAACAAAGGTTGGTGCAACAATACTCAATGCGGCGATAATTGACGATATAATAGGAATTGTTGTTTTAAGCGTTGTAATGGGCGTTGCCGATTCAAGTGTAAATCCGCTTTTAACTGTCGGCAAAATTGTTTTGTTTTTTATATTTGCAGGTGCTGTTGGCTTTATTATTTACAAGATTTTCAAGAAAATATCAGTCAATCACGGCAAAAGCCGTCGTATAGCCGTATGGGCGTTAGCTTTCTGCTTTGTGATGAGTTTTCTTGCAGAATATGTTTTTGGCGTTGCCGATATAACTGGTGCCTATGTTTCGGGCGTTATTCTCTGTAATCTTACAAAGTCAAGGCAGTTCCTTGCAAAGAAGATGACAGTTGCATCTTATGTCCTGTTTTCTCCCGTGTTTTTTGCAAATATCGGTTTAAAAACAGATTTGTCTGGCTTTACATCGAAAATTGCAATTTTTGCAGTTTTACTTGTTATAATGTCTATTGTCACGAAAATCGCAGGCTGTGGCTTGGCAGCTAAGATTTGCGGACTAAAATCAAGAGAATCATTGACGGTTGGTATAGGTATGGTCGCAAGAGGCGAGGTTGCTCTTATGATTGCACAAAAGGGTATAGATGCAGGCTATATTGATAAAGCAATATTCCCTGCAATAGTTCTTTGCGTAATTGTTGCGGCACTTACAACGCCGATTATGTTAAAGCTTTCCTATAAAGGCGTTAAAGACGAGGAAAACTCTTTGACGGCAGAAGAAAATGCAAGATAAAATAAAAAGAGCAGAGGCAATTTTAAAAGCCTCTGCTTTTGTTTTGTTGACTAAAAGCGTCGATATCAACAAGGTTATTATTTGTGGTGAGCAAGTGGGTTGCTTATTCTTCAATCGCTTCGCACAAATCAGCAAGCTGTTGCATGGTAAGCTTTTCTGCTCTGACATTCAAATCAAGACCTGCTTTTTCAAGTGCAGACGATATTTTTTCTTTTGATAAACCCATTCCTGCACTTATTGAATTGAGAGCTGTTTTTCTCCTTTGTGCAAATGCCGCTTTAACCATTGAGAAAAACTTTTTTTCGTCTGTTATCTCAACAGGTGGTTTCTCTCTTATTGAAAGTTTTATAACTGCACTGTCAACCTTTGGGGCAGGCATAAACGAGCCTTTTGAAACATTGAAAAGCTTTTCAGCCCGAGCATAATAATTAACTGCAACAGTAACTGCACCAGACTCCCTTGAACCGACTTCGGCACAAAGTCTGTCCGCCGCTTCCTTTTGCACCATAACGGTAAGTGATTCAACGGGAAGTTTGCTTTCAAGAAGTAACATAATAATAGGTGAGGTTATATAGTAAGGCAGATTTGCACATACGCATATCTTTTCACCAGAAAATTTTTCTTTGATAAGCTCTGCTAAATCAAGCTTCATAACATCAGCATTGACGATTTCAACATTGTCAAACTCTGCCAGCGTTTCATCAAGAACAGGCAGAAGCCTTTTGTCAAGCTCGATGGCAACAACCTTTTTTGCTCTCCTTGCAAGCTGATAGGTTAAAACGCCTATACCAGGCCCTATTTCAAGAGCACAATAGTCGTCGTCGGGGATTGCCATATCAGCCATTTCAGGACAGATATTCTGATTTATTATAAAATTCTGACCGAGTGCCTTTGAAAAGGTAAAGCCGTGCTTTGCAAGAATTTCTTTTACAACTGATATATCAGAAAGATTTTTCATATTTTCTCCGTTCTAATTGTTTTTTTAGTCTGTTTGGTGTATAATAAGCAAGGCAAGTAACAACCACTTCTTCTAATTTTAAGGGGGTTAAAAAATGGCAATTTTAGTTACAGGCGGTGCCGGCTATATCGGCTCACACACTTGCATTGAATTGCTCAACGCAGGATATGAAATAATTATACTTGATAATTTCTATAACAGCAAGAGGGAATCTCTCAACAGAATAAAAGAGCTTTCAGGCAAGGATTTCAAATTCTATGAATGTGATATTCGTGACCGCAAAGGGCTTGACAATATTTTTGAAAACGAAAAAATTGAAGCGGTAATCCATTTTGCAGGACTTAAAGCCGTTGGCGAAAGCTGCCGCAAGCCACTTGAATATTATGATAACAACATAGGCGGAACTGTTACGCTCTGTCAGGCTATGCGTGACCACGGTGTTAAAAAGATAGTTTTTTCATCATCTGCAACCGTTTATGGTATGAACAATATCTCACCTCTCCGAGAGGATATGCAGACTGGCGGAACTACTAATCCTTATGGCACAACAAAATATATGATTGAAATTATTTTGCAGGATTTATATAAGGCAGATAACGAGTGGAGTATTGCTCTTTTGCGTTATTTCAACCCTATCGGTGCTCACAAGAGCGGTAGAATAGGTGAAGATCCTAACGGAATACCAAACAACCTTATGCCTTATATTTCTCAGGTGGCAATAGGCAAATTGCCTTGCCTCAATATTTTCGGTAACGATTACGATACTCCTGACGGAACGGGCGTAAGAGATTATATCCATGTTGTTGACCTTGCCTTAGGTCATGTTAAGGCAGTTGAAAAGGTTATGGGCTGTAAAGAACTCAATATATATAATCTTGGTACAGGAACAGGTTATAGCGTGCTTGATATTGTAAACGCTTTCAAAAAAGCCTCTGGCGTTGATGTGCCTTATAAAATCGCACCACGCAGAGATGGCGATATTGCAACCTGCTACTCTGACCCGAGCAAAGCCTTGAAAGAACTCGGTTGGAAGGCTGAAAGAGGTCTTGAAGAAATGTGCGAGGATACTTGGAGATGGCAGAAAAATAACCCTGACGGTTATCCTGATGATTAAAAAAATATCCGACCTGAATGTATTTTCATTCAGGTCGTTTTTTTGTTTGCTTTTTGTTTTTTCAGAGTATATAATTGTTGTATTATTTGTTATGGAGATGAGAGTATGTTTGAACTGATAAAGGTTACAGACAAAACTTATTATATAAATTATCCTACAAAAATAGGAATTCATATCACAGACGGCAACGAGGTTTATATAATAGACAGCGGTAACGATAAAATGGCTGGAAAAAGAATTCTTCGTGTGCTTGATGAAAACGGCTGGAAATTAAAGGGCATTATCAACACGCACTCACACGCTGACCATATAGGCGGAAATCACTATCTTCAAGAAAATACGGGTTGTAAGATTTTTGCGAACGGGACAGAGGCGGCTTGCACAAAATACACTATATTAGAGCCGAGTTTACTCTATGGCGGTTGCCCTTGTGACGATTTAAGGCATAAATTTTTTCTGGCTCAGGAAAGCGAGGCTTGTGATATAACGGACGAGGCTTTTCCAGAGGGCTTTGAAATTGTTGATTTGAGCGGGCACGCTTTTAATATGATAGGCATAAGAACGCCTGACAATGTTCTCTTTATGGGGGACTGCGTAAGCAGTAATGAAATATTAGAAAAATACAGAGTTACTTATATCTATGATGTTGAGGGCTTTTTAAAATCTCTTGATAAGGCTGAACAGTTGACGGCAGAACTTTTTGTGCCGTCACACACTCAGGCGGTAAAGGATATGAAAGAGCTTGTTGAGATAAACCGAAAGGCTATCGCTTCAATTATTGACGATATTCTTGAATTTCTTAAAGACGGTCTTGTTTTTGACCAGCTTCTTAAAAGAATTTTTGATAAATACGAGCTTAGAATGAATTTTCAACAGCACGAGCTTATCGGAAGCACCTTGCGTTCATATCTGACATATTTGAAACAGCAGGGGAAAATCACGGCTGAATTTAAAGAGAATTTGCTTATCTGGAAAACAGTATAGATGATATAAAAAAGCAGCAGAGGTTTTTGCCTCTACTGTTTTTTATTTTATTGATTTGTTTCGCTTAAAAAACAAGCCTTTGCCCATTTGCCTGACTGACTCAACTGAGAGTCCGACCAGTGAGCAACAGATGAGGTTGAGGGCAGAAGTGCTGAGCTTGACTCCTGCTTGTTTGCTAAATTCCAATTTATATAGCTTAAATTATATTTTTCAATAAGGGTTTTCCATTGATTTGCTTGGTTTATATCGTTTGCACCGTTGCCGGAAGCGTCGCATATACCAAATTCACTTATGAAAACAGGAAGCCCTGCTTTTAGACAGTTTTCAACTCTTTGGCGTAACCAGTCTGTATGCGTTGCGGCATAGAAATGGAGAGAATACATAACATTGTTGAAAGAGAGAGGAGAAGCAAGTGCTTTGTCTATATCCTGACTCCAAGTCGGCGTACCAACGATTACAACGGAATTCGGAGAATTTGCTCTGATTATAGGGATAATCTCGTTTGCGTATGCCTTTATAGAATTCCAATCGGCAGAGGAATTAGGCTCGTTGCAGATTTCATAAAGCACATTTTGATTATTTTTATAAAGAGAGGACATCTCTCTGAAAAAGTTTTTTGCTTCTTCTTTATAAGTGTTAGGGTTCTGGTCGTTTAAAATGTGCCAGTCGATAATTATATACATACCTAAATCGGTTGCATAGCTGACGGCGTTTTTAACAAGTGATTTTAATTGTTCTTTGTTTCCGCCCGTGCAGTAGCCGTTATATTCAGCGGTGTACATTGCAACTCTTATGCAGTTTGTGTTCCATTCGTCACGCAGAGTTTTAAAGGTTTCATAATTTATATATTGAGGGAACCACGCAATTCCGTGAGTGGACATTCCGTAAAGCTGATATTTGTTTCCGCTTTGGTCAACAAGATTTGCACCGTTTACCCTCAAAGCACCGTGCTTTGAATAAGGTGTACCGCTTGGTGCGGTTGAATTTGTATTTTGTGCTTTGGTAGTTTGCTGAGTAGTTGTGATTGAAGTGCTTGAAACAGAAGTGCTTTCGTCGGTTTGGGAAATAGTTGTATTTTCCGTCGTTTCAACAGCAGTATCGTTAAATGTGCTTTCTGTTGATGGCTCTGCCGTATTTTTAGAACAGGCACATAGCAAAATTGCACACGCCGTTAAAACACTTAAAATGCTTGCTATCGCTTTACTTTTCATAGCACAGACAACTCCTTTTTCGGCTTTTATTGACTATATTATACAACAAAACACAGTATTTGAACAATATAAAAGGTGCTTGATAGATATTTTTTCT
>JAILBY010000079.1 GCA_024680655.1 Clostridiales bacterium
CTTTGAAAATTTTGATGGCGTTAATTTCATTGAGATTGTTAAAAACGCAAAATCATATACAAAATCAAAAGACAGTACTCTTGATTTTAATATTGATGTTGCTTTTTCAAGCTTGAATATTTTTAAAAATTTAGGTATAGAAAGTGACCAAACTGCAGAAATTATAAAAAATATTCTTGCTTGTCAAATGGAAGACGGCTTTTTTGCTACTGGATATAATAAAGACGGTAATAAAATCGTATTAGAAAAGTACAATACTTTGAACGGGGAAAATCTGAAGTTTTTACTTACAATGACTACAGTTGGAGTTCTTTCAAAATATACCGAACAATTCCCCGAAATAAAATCTTCTCTCAAAAAAGCATTAGATGCTTTAAAGAAAAATGTTATAAACGAAGAAACCGGCTTGGCAAAATATACTATTTATTATGATGAAAGTTTTCAATCAAGAGCTGAATATAACTCTATTATTACAACTGTTTCACTTGCAGAATGTTTTAAAAAAATAAATATGGATACAACAGAATATGTTAATGCGGTTATGAAGTATTATGATGAAGAAAAAGTAATGTTCCACGAATATCCAAAGCAGATTCTTGTAAATGAAGAGGGAGAAGAATCAATAACAATTAAAGATGTAAAAGTTTTTGATGCTTCTGCAAGTGCTGTTTCACTTTTAGTTTCTTATCTTTCTTATGAACCAAAAACAATAAAAACAACTGCTGTTGATAAAACAAACAATATAACTGTTGTTGTTGAAGGTCTTGACTACTTATCAGAAGTTAATTTGACAAATATTGATAAAACAGCAGAGTCTTATAAAACACTTATCAAGGTAGCAGGCGTTGACGAGGATAAGGTTATTGCTTGTGTTGATGTTACACCAACTATTAAGCCAGACGGAACAGTTGAGCTTACATTCACAGTAGGCACAGACTATGCTGGTCAGAAGGTTAATATCTATCACCTTAAAGACGATAATACAACAGAAAACCTTGGCACATTTGAAGTAGCTGCTGACGGTACTGTTTCAGGCGTTAAGGTTGACAGCTTCTCACCGTTTATGATTACTCTTGAAGAAGCAAAAGCAGAAAGCACAGAAACAACGGGCAAGGCAGTTGAAACAGCAAAAACAGGCGACGCTTCAATTGCAGTATTCGGTGCTCTTGCAGTTGTTAGTTTGGGTGCAATAGTTCTTACTGCAAAGAAAAAGGAAAACTGATTTTCTTTTGATATAACTTAAAATTAAGAGATGCACTTTTTGTGCATCTCTTTTTTGGATAAAAATGATTGTTTAGTTTATCAATTTATGCTAAAATAAAAGAAATTCGTGCTAATAAACCAGCACAAGGAAAAGGAGTATGAATATGAAAAAAGCTAAAAAAGTAATTTCACTTCTTCTTGCAGTTATAATGCTCTTTGGTGTAACAACATCAGCATTTGCAGAAGAAAAGACACTTAAAGAAAAAATAAACGATTTTATCACCGCATATATTAAGGGATATGAAGTTTATTATAATGATTTAAGAAAAAATATCCCAGACTTTGATATAGAAAACTGGCTTTCAATTTTTGAAGTTGCAAAGCTTTCTGGTGTGAAATCTGATGTTTTCACAGCGGAAGAATTAGAAAGAAAAGTTGTTGATAATCTTAAAAATGATGAAGACTCAGTACTTTTAACTTCCTCTTTAAAATATACTATATCCGTTCTTGAATTATATGGAATTGATTCCTCAAATGTTGGCGGAAAATACAATTTGCTTGAACTTTTTGAAAATGTTGGTAGTTATTTAGTTGAACCAGAAGAAAATTTAAAATCTACTTTATCAGCTCCGTCAGTTCAGTTGGGTTGTGCAACAGAAAATTTAGGGGTTTTTTCATATTTAAGAAATGCAGATAAAGATACTGTTAATATGATTATTGATGCTATTCTTTCTTGTCAGGCGGAGGATGGCCATTTTGACTATTACTCACAAGAGGATTTAAAAAATAATTCTAATTTATCAGATTTTTATTTTGAGTTATATACTGATGAATTTTTGGATTTTACACTTGATGCAATATATGCACTTTCTCGTTATGCATTAACAAGTGCAAAGGTTCAGGATGCTGTTGATAAAGCTGTTAAGTATGTAGAGCAATTTATAAATCCAAAAACAGGTCTTTTTTATTATGAAGATAAAGGCGAAAAAATAGATTCTATTTATTACACAGCAAGCTTCAATGCGGCTTTATTTATGCAAAACATTGATAAAACAGATTTTATTGAAAAAATGTTTGAATCAAATTTTGATGAAGAGCGTAATGTCTTTGAAGAAGAGTGTTATGAAAATGTTTATAATGATGAACAAGAAGTTATAGATAAAAAACTTGTAAAAAACGATATTACATTTATTGTTGCATATTGCTTGGCATATTATTTGAATGCTGATTTAACTTCAAAGGAAGTTGTTGCAACTAACGAAGATACTACTGTTACTGTTACAGCTAACGGTTTTAAATCAGGCACAAAAGTAACAGTAACGAATGTTGAAAACACAGCAGTCTCTTATAAAACACTTATCAAGGTAGCAGGCGTTGATGAAGATAATGTTATCGCTTGTGTTGATATTACTCCTAATATGCTCCCAGATGGCACAGTTGAACTTTCTTTCAAGGTTGGCACAGACTATGCTGGTCAGAAGGTTACTGTATATCACCTTAAAGATGACGGCACAACTGAAAACCTCGGCACATTTGAAGTAGTTGCTGACGGTACTGTTTCGGGTGTTAAGGTTGACAGCTTCTCACCATTTATGATTACTCTTGAAGAGCCAGAAGCAAGCACAGAAACAACGTGCAAGGCAGTTGAAACAGCAAAAACAGGCGACGCTTCAATTGCAGTATTCGGCATTCTTGCAGTTGTAAGTTTGGGTGCAATAGTTCTTACTGCAAAGAAAAAGGAAGACTAATTTTTCTTTGATATAGCTTAAAAAATTAAGAGATGCACTTTTTGTGCATCTCTTTTTTGGATAAAAATGATTGTTTAGTTTATCAATTTATGCTAAAATAAAAGAAATTCGTGCTATTAGCACAAGGAAAAGGAGAAACAATATGAAAAA
>JAILBY010000084.1 GCA_024680655.1 Clostridiales bacterium
CAGTTATGCCGTCAAAGAATATTTCAGTTTGCGGTACTTGCCAGGAAATCGAGGCTTATGCAAAGGATAAAACCTACGAGATACCTGAAACAAAGGTCGGCGAGGTAAAAGGCGATTATCACATTCAGAAATATGTTGAGCGTGACGGAGAAAAGTTTGTTAAAATTCTCTGCAAGGAAAAGCAGGAAAACTTTGAGCCTTGCGAGGTTAATGTTGAGGACGGTTATATATGTATTTTGCGAGCTATTTAAAATTAAAAGCCCAAAGAATTTTTTATATGCTTAAAAGTACGGGGCTGAGCTTTTTTGTGCCTTTGATTATGGTTGACGCTGTTTTGCCGTTAATACTATATTTCGATGTAAAAAAGTTCGGGCTTAAACAGGGATTTGAGTTTTCTCTTGCATTTTTTATGCTCTGTATCCCTTTTATGTCTGTCTGGTGGCTTATTTTGTCACTGAGGGATTTTGTTGAGTCCGACGGTTGCGAAATAGTATATGTAAATCAGGATAAAAATAAACTGCTTGATTCTATTGCTATTTTTTTGATTTATATTGTTGATGTCTTGATTTTATTTTTGGTTATAAGGCATTGGTATCCGCCGACAGTCTATCCCATATTCCCTCAAATGTATAAGATTATGCTTACAAGTGTGTTCTATTTCGGAGTTACATATTTTGTTATGTTCGTTGTTAGAAATACTACTGCCGCACTTATGGTGAGTATTCTTTATACAATAGTAAATGTTGTTATATGCTCTTTTAAAAGTAAAATCATACCGTTTTTGTATTACTATACAGACGGCGGAATTATGACTTTCTATTTAACCTATGTGCCTCTTGCGGCACTTGGAGTAGCACTTGTATTTTTAGCTTGTATTATAAATTCAAAAAGACGCAAGGTGTAAACGCTTGCTGAAATTATTTATTCTCAAATAAAAGCAGAACAGTTTATTTTACTGTTTTGCTTTTTTGTTTTTTGTGGTAAAATATCTATTATTAGAAATGAGGTGATTTTGTGAACGAAAGACTGCCTTTGTTGAGAAAAAAATCAATGGCATTACCCGAAAATCCAGGCGTTTATATTATGAAAAATTCAAGCGGTAAAATTATATATATCGGCAAAGCGAAGGTGCTGAAAAACAGAGTAAGTCAATATTTCGGCTCACAAAACCGCCATACTCTGAAAGTGCTTAAAATGGTTGAAAATGTTTACGACTTTGATTACATTATGACGGATAGTGAGTTTGAGGCTCTTGTGCTTGAATGTAGTCTTATCAAACAGCATCAGCCTAAATATAATATCTTACTGAAAGACGATAAGGGCTATCATTATATAAAAATAGAGGGCAAGGAATATCCGAGAATAAGCGTTGCAAAACAGAAAATTGACGACGGTGCAAGGTATATCGGGCCATACACTTCTTCTTTTTCTGTTACAAATGCAGTTGATGAAGCACTCAAAATTTTCAGATTGCCTCAATGCAGTAAGGTTTTCCCTCGTGATATAGGCAAGGGCAGACCTTGCCTTAACAGCCATATAGGACTATGCTCGGCAGTATGCTCGGGTAAGATGAGCAGAGAGGAATATCTTGAAAGCGTTAATTCTGCAATAGCATTTTTGCAAGGTTCAAGTGCAGATGCAGTCAGAGATATGAAAAAGCAAATGAATGAATGTGCTGAAAATCTTGACTTTGAAAAAGCTGCAAGGTTAAGAGACAGAATTTATGCTATTGAAAAGCTCAACGAAAAGCAAAAGGTTTTTGCAAAAAGCGTTGAGGAGCAAGATGTTTTTTCACTTGTTCAGGGCAAGACCTTATCCTGCTTTATGGTGCTTCGGTTTAAAGACGGCAGACTTTATGACAGCGAGCATTTCTTTGTTGACGAAACAGATGAGCCGTCGGCTATGAGAAATGAATTGCTTAAAAGATATTATTCAATGCGTGATTTTGTTCCAAAACGAATTATGCTTGACGCTGAGGCAGAGGATATGACTTTGCTTGAAGAATGGCTTTCTCAAAAGAGTGGCAGAAGTGTTAAGCTTGTTGTTCCACAGAGGGGCGAACAAGCAAAGCTGCTTGAAATGTGCAGAAGTAATGCAATAGATAAGCTTACTCAGAAAATGGGTAAATCAACCAAGCAGGAAAATGCTCTTGCAGAGCTTGCAAAGGTTCTTGGCTTGCCACACGCTCCTGAATTTATTGAAAGCTATGATATTTCACATACGGGCGGAAGCGATAATGTTGCTGGTATGGTTGTTTTCAAAGACGGCTTGCCGTTTAAACCATACTATAAAAAGTTTGCGATAAAGGGCTTTACAGGTCAGGACGATTATGCGTCTATGGCAGAGGTTGTTGAAAGAAGATTTACTCACTATCTTGATGAAAACGAAACAGATGAAGGCTTTAAGCAACTGCCTGATTTGATTTTGCTTGATGGCGGTCAGGGGCAGGTTAGTGCTGTTGCAAGAGTACTTGAAAAAATGGGGATTGATGTGCCTCTTTTCGGTATGGTAAAAGACAGCAAGCACAGAACAAGAGCAATAGCAAAAAATTCGGGTGAAATATCAATAAATTCAAAGCGTGAGGTGTTCAGCCTTGTTACTTCAATTCAGGACGAGGTTCACCGCTTTGCAATAGGCTATCATCATAAAAAACACTCAAAAACTGCTATGAAGAGCGGACTTGTTGATATTGAGGGAGTTGGTGCAAAAAGGGCAAACGATTTGCTTAAACACTTTAAAACTCTTGCAAATATAAAAAAAGCGAGTGTTGAAGAACTTATGCAGGTTAAGGGTATGCCTAAAAATGTTGCAGAAAATATTTATAATTATTTTATTGATGAATAATTCGTCAAGTATTGACAAATAGTGATTTAAAGTGAGATAATATACTAAATATTGTGAGTGGTGAGATAAATGAGAGTTATTACAGGAAGTGCGAGGGGCAGAAAGCTTCAAACTCTTGAAGGCAGAGATGTCCGTCCAACAACCGATAAGGTTAAGGAAGCACTTTTTAGTATTATACAGTTTGAAATTGAGGGCAGGCGTGTCCTTGATATGTTCGCAGGCTCAGGTCAGCTCGGCATTGAGGCTCTTTCAAGAGGGGCTAAAAACGCAACATTCATTGATGCAAGCAAAAGAGCTGTTGAGATTATAAAGGCTAATATTAAAGCCACAGGCTTTGAAAATGTGGCAAGAGTTGTCAATAATGATAGTGTGCTTGAAGTGAAAACAAGCCTTGAAACCTATGATTTAGCTTTTCTTGACCCGCCGTATTCAACGGGCTTGATACAAAAAGCTTTGCCCGTTGTTGCAGAAAGTATGGCTCAGGGCGGAATTATAATTTGTGAAACACCGTCGGGCGAAGAATTGCCCGAAAATGTCGGCGATTTCAAGCTTAATAAGATATACAAATATGGAAAAACCTGGCTTCAACTATACAGATAGGGGATGATTAGATGTCAGGAAAGGAAAAAATAGCAATTTGCCCAGGAAGCTTTGACCCTGTTACACTCGGGCATCTTGATATTATTACCCGTTCATCAAAGATGTTTGATAAGGTAATAGTCGTTGTTGCAAAGAATTATCTTAAAAATAACTATGCTTTCACACCAGAAGAAAGAGTTGAGCTTCTTAAAAAGTGTACGGGCAAAATTAAAAATATAGAGATTGTTATAAGCGATGGACTGATTGCCGATTTTGCAAAGGCAAAGGGTGCTGTTGCAATAGTTAAAGGTTTAAGGGCTGTTTCAGACTTTGAATATGAATTTCAGCAGGCTTTGACAAATAAAAGAATTAACCCTGAGGTTGAAACTGTTTTCATAACAACAAGTGCTGAAAATATGTTCCTTTCGTCAAGCGTTGTAAAGCAGGTGTGCCAATATGGCGGAGATATTTCAACCTTTGTGCCTGGGGAAGTGCGTGACGAAATAGTTAAAAGATTAAACGGAAACAAAAATATATTTATAGAACACAGAGAGGAGTAATTAAAATGTCAAACGAAAATCTTGAAACACTTATCGACCAGCTTGAAAATATTGTTGAAAATGGTAAAACTATCGTTCTTACCAAAGGCTTGTTGGTTGACGGAGATGCTATCAGAGAAATAATTGAAGATTTGCGTCTTTCTATTCCCGAGGAAATAAAACAAGCAAAGGCTATCGCTGCTGACAGAATGACTATTCTCAATAGTGCAAAAAAAGATGGCGAAAGAATTATTGCAAGAGCACAGGAACCAGCTATGAACCTTGTTGCAGAAGATGAAATTACAAAAAATGCTCACGCTCAGGCAAATGAAATATTGAGCAAGGCAAAAGCGGCGGCAAATCTTGAAATTGCAACTGCAAAGGAAAAGGCAGAAGCACTTCTTGCAGGTGCAAAGCAGGAAGCAAAGAATGTTACCGCACAAGCTGAAAAGTGGTCAAAGGATATGAAAAC
>JAILBY010000199.1 GCA_024680655.1 Clostridiales bacterium
TGCATTCCCGAGCGAACAGGGGTAATGTTATATTTCATTGAAAGCCATTCCTGCATAATTTTCAAGAAAGTAGGATCGTCGTCAACAAGCATAATATGCTTGCCCTTTTTTCTTTCCTCGTTTGCCTTTGAAAGAGATATAAGGCTATCAACCAAAGTCTGCATATCAAATGGTCTTGAAAATTCTTTTGAAATAAAGTTTTCTGAAATTTTGCTTCTTATTTCAATAAGCTCTTTTTCGTAACCGATAACGCATAAAGGCTTTTCTTCCTCGATGCATATATCTTTGAGATAAACGAGAACTTCTGAGGAATAAAAGATGAAATCGCTTGCATAAAGAATGTATATATCAGTATCTATACGGTTTTCTGCGATTTTTTTAACATCAGGCTCAACAAGGGTTGTTGAAAAGCCAGCCTTTTCTAAATTTTTCAATAGGGCGTTTGTCATAAACGCCGAACCAAAACTTATTATCATAATATTGCCCAACATTTATTAAGCACCTTCTAACATAATATTTGAAATTAAATCATAATCGAATTCTGATGCGGCTTTTATAAGCTTTTTGCATCGTTCTTTTTCTTCTTTTGGATAAGCATAGTTTTTAAGGTTTTCGATTATCTCTAATACACTTGAATAATCATCAACCGATAAAAATTCCCGTATAAGCGTATAGGCTTCATTCAGTTCATTTTCGGTTATAAGAGGTAAATCACCTTTATAAAGCAACGAAGAAAGCTGTTTGCCAAGACCTCTGCATCTTGTGAGCATTTCTTCAATGTGAGAGGATATGAAAGCAATATCCTTTGCGTTTCCAGCCTTTTCTATATCTTCGGCAAGAGAGCTTATTCTTATGGCTCCGATAAGACGAGAGGTGCTCTTTATTGCGTGAATCTTTACGGTTAAATTGACAATATCCTTATTTTCCCAATATTGCTCAATTTCATCACATTGAGTTATTATAGATGAGGCATAGGTTTTCAGTGTTGAAAGATACATACTTTCATCGCCACAATTCTTTATTCCTTCCTTTAAAGCTATTTCATCGTTCTTGATAAGAAAATCTGGCAACAAAGCTGTTGTGTTCAATTCAACATTAGTACAGTCAATAGTCCTTACCTTATCCTTTGGCAGATAATCCATCAACATCTTTTCAAGCTTATCTGGTTCGACAGGCTTTGTAAGATAATCGTTAAAGCCAGCGGATATATATGTTTTTCTTGCACCTGAAATAGCGTTTGCAGTAAAGCATATAGCAGGAGTCTCTTTATTGAGATTTTCTGGCATAGCTCTAAGCTCTTCAAGTGTTTCAATGCCGTCTTTATCAGGCATCATATGGTCAAGGAATATTATATCATATTTTTTCTTAGCGGTAAACGCCAGACACTCTGCACCGCTTTGTGCAGTATCTATCTGGATAAGAGTCTTTTTGAGCAGGTTGACAAAAACTTCAAGATTCATAGGAGTATCGTCAACAATAAGTACATTTGCTTTTGGAGCAGTAAACTTTTCTTGATACTGTTTTCTGTTTGCAAGTGAACGGACAAACGCTTCGTCAAAGTTGCCGATAGTTTCCCACTTTATGACTTCCTGCGTCAAGGAGAAAGAGAAGGTTGAGCCTTTGCCATATTCACTCTTAACTTCAAGATTACTTCCCATCATCGAGAGCAACTGTTGAGTTATGTTAATTCCCAAGCCTGTTCCCTCAATGCTTCTGTTTCGCTTTTCTTCTATGCGTTCAAATTTGGAGAAGAGCTTTGGAATATCCTCTTGCTTTATGCCGATACCCGTATCAGTAACGCCGACTTTGAGAAAAATATTCTTTTCATCAATTTTTTCAAAGCCAACAGAGATTTCAACATGGCCCGTTTTTGTATATTTGACTGCATTTGTAAGAATGTTTGTAATAATCTGTTTTAATCTGATTTCGTCGCCGTGTAATAATTTAGGGATATTTTCGTCAATAACTGTCTTCAATTCAAGACCTTTTGCCTCAGCCTTAGGCTGTAAGATGTTTATAAGGTCATTGAGTAATGAAGTCAGGTCATAGTCAACAGGTATTATATTCAGCTTGCCTGCTTCTATTTTGGAAAAATCAAGAATATCGTTTACCAAGCCGAGAAGTGAGTTACTTGCACATCGGATTTTTTCGGCATAGTTAAGGATATTATCGTCTGAACATTCTCTTAATATCATTTCATTCATACTCAGAACAGCGTTTATAGGAGTTCTGATATCGTGCGACATATTTGCAAGGAAAGCACTTTTTGCCTGATTTGCGCTGTCGGCAAGTCTTTTTTGCTTTTCAAGCTCACGCATATAGCGATAATGCTCTGTTTCGTCAACAAGGGCATAAAGGTCACCGAAGTTTTCGCCACTTCTTAAAAGAGCATTCTTTTCAAGTCTGTATATATGCTCGTTTATAGTTAGTTTTTTACCGCTGGAAAGAGTTTCATCTATTATCTCTGGTATCTTTTCGTTTGAGGTCTGCAAATTAGGGAACATCTTTTTTGCAGGCTCGTTGAAATATTGAACAACGCCCTTTGTATCAACAGCAATTATTCCTTCTGGAATTCTGTCTATCATAACTTCCTTTGCGATTTCTTTTGTGCCTAAAAGGTCACAACGCAATATGGCTATGAACATAAACACCGTAGTTATAGGATAACCGAAAGCTGTAAAGTCAAATCGATTTATACTCACAGCAGAAACGACGATATTCAAAATAACGAAGAAACTAAGGAACACGACGGACAAAATAACCATAACGATACGCTTTTTTGCGACTGCTGAATGTTCCTTGCGAAAGGTTTTAATAAGCATTGTAAACCCGACGACCATATAGCATATTACTAACATCATCAAAAAGTGGTGCATAATACCGTTTGTATGCGTAAACTTCGGAAATTCGCCGTCAAGCATAAAGCTTGTTGTTTTATAATACAAGTTACTGCTTCGCAAGGTAAGGATTGAAGCATAAATTATAACATGAGCGGAAACAAGTGTTATTCTTGACCAAAGTGGTAATTGCATATTGCAAAGCTCTGAAACAAAGAAGAAAAGTGCAAGGGCAACCCATATTCTGCCAAGATAAGAAAATTGCAACGCTGTAATATAGACATCCTTCGTAGTCGCTTCAAGCTGTAAGAGATAGCCGACGCTATTTATAAGAATAGAAATACAACTGAAAAGCAAATAGTTATGTAAAGGGTTCTTTCTTCTGCGGAAAACTATACAGGTTTCAGCGAACAACCCCACAATTGTTATGTATTGAATTATTAAGAGTAAATTATACATAAATATTCACCTATTATATATAAAATGGATGGATAATATTGCAAATTTTGTCTTTTTTGCACAATACCTTTTTCTTGATTA